>NZ_JANSIZ010000003.1:0-64336 GCF_047462315.1 Synechococcus sp. H60.2
GGATTTTTTGGAGTTTTTGAGAAGCGAGTTATGTCCGAAGCTAGATGCGAGGAAGGTTGTGATTATGGACAATTTAAATATTCATCGGAGTCGGGAGGTTGAGGAATTGATTAGGGGGACAGGAGCGCGAATTCTATACCTACCTGTGTATGCACCGGAATTGAATCCTATTGAGATGATGGGGTCGGTGTTGAAGCATTTTATTCGGCAGTTTTCCAGAGTTGGGAAGTATAGCGTGGAGCAGATAGTGCAGACTTGTTTACTCCTGATCAATCTATCCTGCTTCCGAAGTTGGTTTGCTAAGTGTTGCTACTGTACCCCTTGATTCCTTAACAGGCTGTACTTTTCAACCCAAGGTCTGGCCAAGGTCTGGGGCCGCCTTTGTTTTCCTTCAGCTTTTGGGGATCAGCCGCTTGGGACAGGCGGCGCGGATGTGGGATTCGCTCAGATCGGGCATGAGGGCCAGGGCGCGTTGGGCATCGATTTGCGCTTCGCACACCGCCTCCAGCACCTGCTCGGCCATCAAGGAAAGGGGCATATCGGCGGTTTGCTCAGGATCGGTATCCTCTCTAATTTGTCGCACTCCCACCGGTGGGGGTGGCAACACCGGCGGAGCCGACTGGGGGGGCAAGGTGGTGGAGGTACCCACCTCCAACTGCGCTTCAGCCAGGGCCACACCGTGCCCTGCCACCAACAGGGATCCCAGCAGTAGGGATCCCCCCAACCTACCCATTTCTTTGCTGAGCGGGGCGCGCTTCTTTAGACCTTCTCCAAGGCCACCGCTGCCCAACCTCTTGCCCAGTGCTTCGCCACTCATCTTACCTCTCCAAAACCACCCCTTCGCTCAAGATATCCAACAAACCTTGAATTTGCAGTAGGCTATCGTTGGCTCCCAAACCGTTTGCAGACTCCCCTATGGCTCGTCTATCCCAAGAGCTAGCCCGATTTGCCTGCCTTCCCGCCAACCCAGAGCAGCCTGAGGGATCCCCACCCGTGGCGATCTGCATTGAAGAGATTCTCAAACTGGCGGGCGAGCGCAGCTTTGGCTTGTTTTTGGCAGTGCTGTCTTTTCCCTCGGCTTTACCTCTGCCGGCCCCTGGCTATTCCACTCCCTTTGGCGTGGTCATCCTACTGCTGGCCCTGCAAATGCTGGCAGGGCGAACCACTCCCTGGTTGCCACCATGGGTGCTGCAGACATCGATTGAACGGAAGCAATTGCAAAAGTGGGTGCAGGCCGGGATCCCATGGTTGCAGCGCATTGAAAAAGTTGCCTGCCCCCGTTGGCAACGAGTCTGCACCAGCCGCCTGGGCCAGGTCTGGCTGGGCACTTGGATTGGTTTGATGGGCATTTCCATGATCATTCCCGTGCCCGGCACCAACACCCTGCCGGCGATGGGGATCTTCGTCACCGCCTTCGGTCTCCTGGAAGAAGATGGGCTCCTCTGCAGCCTGGGATCCCTGATCTGTGTGGCAGGGGGGCTACTGACCACTTCCATTTTGGTGGGCCTGTGGCTGGGGGGAACGACTCTGTTGGATTGGCTGAGAAGATAGCGCCCTAGCAGCCCCTCTCCCGGAGGGAGAGGGGAGTTGGGGATCGAGACAACGCCCAGCTTCACCGATGGAAAGACAGTGAGAAGTTGTATCGCCTGCGTCTCGTTGCAACGGACACCCCCGCGCTGCTAGCGGGATTGAGGAACTAGCGCCAGATCCTGGGTGAGGCGCAGCTCGATCACCTGGCTGGGATCCAACACCACCACCTGCGGCGCTGTCACGTTGCCGATCACCGCTCCGGCCACCCCTGCCCCCAGCACTTCTTCTGTGGCAATGGCATTATCGCCGGTTACCAAGCCGAGAACGGCGCCTGCTGCCGCACCGATGGCCGCATCTTGGATGATCTTGCCTGTGGTGGTGTAGCGGGGATCCTTGACATCGCGGATTACATCCGATTGAGCGGCCAAGGGGAACAGTTGGTTGTTGACGATGATGCTTTCCGCCACAAAGCGCGTGCCGCCCGGCGCCGGCTCAAAGCGGCCATCCACCCGTGAGCCAAAAGGCACCAGGATGTCCCCCTGGCCGTTGCGAATTGGGTTGCAAACGATCAAGGACATAGGGCGAGTTTCGTTGGGGGCGATGAAGAGGCGCTCGTTGAAGGGGGTGGTGGTCTGTATCAGAGTGCCCGCCGCCAGCGTGGAAAGGCGCAGGTCAAAGCCGGGCTGAGGGGTGGAGAGCCAATTGCCTGGGTTCTGGGCCACCAGGGATCCCCGACTGAGCAGGGCCTGGTGGGTAAAAGCAGCCACCTCAGCACGGGTGGCAGGACGGTTGGGCTCCAAGAGCATGGGATCTGGGTAATTCACGATCAGGCCGGCGCGGTTGGCGGCTGCAATTGGCGCCAGGGCCCAGTTGGGAATGGCTGCCGCGTCACGGTAGCGGCTGAACAGCTCGCTCGGCTGGGCCACGGGGATGGCACTTGTGTTGCCAAGGGCGTTGGTCAGGATCACCAGCGCCTCGGTGCGGGTAACGGGCTGTTCGGGTCGGAAGGTGCCGTCCGGGAAGCCGGCCACCAAGTTGTTGGCTGCCGCCGCGGAGATAGCGTTAGCCGCCCAGTGGGTGGGGGGCACATCCCGAAAGCCGATGAAGGTACCAGAGGTGTTGCGGAGGCGAAAGGCAGTGGTGACGAGGGTGGCAAACTGAGCACGGGTCACCGGCTCGTTGGGACGGAAGGTGCCATCCGGGAAGCCGTTCAACACCCTTTGAGCGGAGAGAGCCTCAATGTAGGTTTGGGCCCAGTGACCAAAAGTGTCGCGAAAAGGGGCGGCCATAGCCACCTGGCAATGAATGCCCAATACCGCCCCGGATAGGAGTAGGCCTGCTGCACGCGGAGTCAAAAGAGAGGAAAACATCGTTCACTTACCTGTCATCATCCTGCCCATTGCTGGGTCAATAGCTACTCTTATTCTGGCTATTTCTTCAGCAGTGGCAATAGCTAAAACCCTTGCTGCACGCTAATTTGAGCGTTTCCAACCTAAAATTTGCATGGAAACGTAATAGCAGGGGATTGCTAAGGAAATCTCCTCATCTCTGTTGCGTCAGCGTTGCATATAGACAACACCCCAGACTCAGTTCTGTTCATAGCATTGCCACTCTGTACAAGTTTGAGACAGACCCCCTAGGGCTCTGCAATGCCAAGGAGTTGATGCTGGCAGAACATAGAGCCAACACCTTCAGCCTCTCTCCCAGAAGGAGAGAGAAGCTGAGAATCAACGCAAAGATCACCGGTTTTGGCCAGGGATAGGGAGTGTTGCGTGCTCCGTAGCCAGTGAACACGAAAGGCCGCCTGCCGCTGGCGGGATTGAGGAACCAGCGCCAAGTCTTGGGTGAGGGCCAGCTCAGGGATCCGGAAGGCTCGCCCTGGAGCACCTTGGCAGTCAGTATGGGTTAAATAAAGACTGTCTTGGAGAGGGTGTTGGTTACTCATTGGAGTTTCCTAACCGAATTTCATGGCGAGCTGAATTATGTCTATTTGCTTGTTGATTCATCTCTTGATAACAACATTTCTAACCTAGTTTTTCCCTCAACTCAGGATCGAGCCGAGTGTTAAAGCAGCAATTTGGAGAACAACTAAGTGGGTGTACTGGGGAAAAGCCAAGCTCTGGCACAATTCTGAGTGTATTGTTTTGTGCGGCGGTGCTTGCCTAGAAACAGTGAAACTGTACACCCAGCGTCAATCTGGGGGCGCTATCCATGCCCACCGTATAGATAGTGGGGAATTCTGGGCGTTTCATTAAGCAAATTGTAGGAGCTCTTGGCATTGACTGGAGTGACTGAAAAGCATTTTGAGCGTGGGAGCTACTTGTTGCCAGCTTTATTCTCCTGGGATCCTGCTAACTTTTTACCATCTAAAAAAGAGGGATCCCGACGATGGGGATCCCCAGGTCTCCTTCCTCTAGTGTTTCAGTCCTCAACACACCCGTGTGAGCCGCTGTTGATTTTAAGAATAGAACTGTGAAAAAGTCGTGAAAAAAGCTAAGGGATCCAAGCCCCCTCACCCTGTTCCGGTGGCCTGGGATCCGGGACAGGCGATGAGCGCCAGCTCCACCTGATGCTCTCGGGGTTGCTGCAGTTGCACCTCCACGTCGCGGCCAAAGAAGCCCTGCATTTTTTTCTGGTAGCTCTCCTGCCATTGCTGGAAGGGAACGGCCGGCGAATCGAAGAGAAGTACCAGGGTGTAGCGGCCATCCCGCAATTCTTCTCTGTAGCCTCTGATTTTGGGTAGGTCTGCTTCCAGAGGGCCGCGCAGGCCGAGGAACTCCAGGGCCTCTTCCAGGTGGGCGTTGGCCCCATAGCTATATTTGGTGATGTCGGTGCGGACTTGTTTTTGAATTTCCGTGGCCTGCTGAGCACGGGCTTGGAGCACTTCTGGCGAGGGGGGCGTCAGGGCAGGCACTGGCTTGAGCTCCACCACCTTCATGGTCACCCCCCCCAGCAGCAAGGGGATCCCGGTAAACAGGCCGATGAGGTTCAGGGTGGGATCGCTGTACTGGGCAAAGCCCCAAGCTGTGGCGGCAACGCCCGCCAACAACACCAGGGTGCTCACGGGGAGGGGCAGCTTCTCAAACATACAAGCAGGAGGGAAAGGCAACCTGAACCCAGGCTAGCAGCAAAGACACTTCCTGGGGTGACCTTGAGGGTGGACTTGGCTCCGCTGAGGGTGGATAATGGCTGGACGCTGGTGTGTTGGGGAGTGGCCCATGGTTCTGTCGCATCTGTCGAAGGCGTCCCGTCGTCTGCGTCTGCTGGATCGCAAAGCTCAAGAGCGGGCCCCTCTTTTTGAGGCCATCCGCCACTATTGCAGCTTGGACAAGGCTCCCTTTCACACGCCAGGCCACAAGCAGGGACGCGGGATCGCCACCGACCTGCGGGAGTTTTTGGGAGAAAACGTCTTCCGGGCGGATCTCACCGAGTTGCCGGAGGTGGACAACCTCCACGATCCCGACGGCGTGATCCGGGAAGCCCAGGAGCTGGCGGCAGCCGCCTACGGAGCGGATCGCAGTTGGTTTCTGGTGAATGGCTCCACCTGTGGCGTGGAAACCCTGGTGATGGCCGTGTGCGACCCAGGGGACAAGATCCTGCTGCCGCGCAACTGCCACAAGTCGGCCATTGCCGGCGTGATCCTCTCCGGGGCGGTGCCTGTCTACGTTGAGCCGGATTTTGACTCAGAGCTGGGCATTGCCCACGGCATCACTCCTGCCGGCCTGGAGCAGGCCCTGGCCGAGCACCCCGACGCCAAGGGCGTGTTGGTGGTCAGCCCCACCTACTACGGGGTTTGCTGCGACCTAGAAACCTTAGCGGCCATCGCCCACAGCCACGGCCTGCCCCTCCTGGTGGACGAGGCCCACGGGCCCCACTTTGGCTTTCACCCGCAACTGCCCCTCTCCGCCTTGGAAGCTGGTGCTGATCTGGTGGTGCAGTCCACCCACAAGGTGATCTCCGGCATGACGCAAGCCTCGATGCTCCACCTCAAGGGATCCCGCATCGATCCCAACCGTGTGCGCAACATCTTGCAACTGCTGCAATCGACTAGCCCCAACTACGTGCTGATGATGTCGCTGGACGTGGCGCGGCGGCAGATGGCCCTGGAAGGGGAAGCTTTGCTGGGCCAAGCCCTGGCTTTAGCCGATCAAGCCCGCGCCCGCCTCAACCGCATTCCAGGGCTCTTTTGCTTTGGCCCGGAGCGCATCGGCTCTACACCCGGCTTTTTCGATCTGGATCGCACCCGCTTGACGGTGACGGTGTCGGGGCTGGGCCTTTTTGGCTTCGACGCCCACGACTGGGTTAACGATCACTTCCACGTGCAGCCGGAGATGTCCACCCTGCACAACGTGGTCTTTATCGTGAGCCTCGGCAACACCCAGCGGGATATCGACCGGCTGGTGGAGAGCTTCGCCGCTTTGTCGAAGCAGGCCCAGGGATCCCAACCCTCGCTGGCGATGGCCGAGAAACTGCGGCGCCTGGCCCAGTTGAAACGCCCTCCCCTGCCGCCGCAACGGCTCTCGCCGCGGCAGGCTTTCTTTGCCCCCATCGAGCGGATCCCCTTTCAGGAAGCCGTAGGCCACATCTGTGCCGAGATCATCTCCCCCTACCCCCCTGGGATCCCTATCTTGGTGCCCGGCGAAGAGGTAACCCAGGAAGCGGTGGACTATCTGTTGTTGGTGCACGAGGCAGGCGGCTTTATCAACGGCCCCGAAGATGTGCGGCTGCAGACCCTCAAGGTCGTCAAAACCTAGCTCCTCAAGAGCCAGGCTTGGTCGTCTGGGCGGGGGGGAGCACTGGCAGCGGGTTGGGAGAGCTGCGGCGGTGGCGAACGACCTTCACCCGATCCACCCGTGGGCCTTCCATGCGCACCACCTGGAACTCCATGTCTTGGTAGGTGAACTTTTCCCCCACGCGCGGGATCTTCTGCAGGTGGTAGATCAAAAAGCCCCCCAGCGTCTGGTAGTCCTCGTGGAGGGGCAAGTTGAGGTGGCAGCGCTCGTTGACCTCTTCAATATCCAACTGGGCCTGGATGAGGAGAGTGTTTTCGTCCAGCTCCTGAATATCCGGCTCCTTCGCCTTGGGATCTGGGCCATCGGAGAGCTTGCCGACAATCTCCTCCACCAGGTCTTGAATGGTGATCAAGCCCGCCGTGCCGCCGAACTCGTCCACCACCACCACCATTGGCCAGTGGTGCTGCCGCATCTCCGGCAACAGTTCGGCAATCAGCTTGTTCTCCGGCTCAAAGTGGGCCTCGCGAATGAAAGGGGTGATGGGGCTGTGCAAATCCAGGGATCCCTTGGCCAGCTCGCCGATCAGCTCCTTGACATGAATCAGGCCGCGGATGTCATCCAAAGACTCGCCGTAGACCGGGTAACGGGAATGCCCCGATTCGGCCACCTCGGCCAGCACCTCTTGCACCGTAGCGGTTTCCGGCACCGCGTCGATGCTGGTGCGCGGGATCATCACCTCGCTGGCCACCGTCTCGCCAAACTCGAAGATATTGCTCAACAGCTCCCGTTCCTCCGCCTCGATGTTGCCCGACTCCACCGACGAGGCGATCAACAGTTGCAGCTCCTCCACCGTCATGGTGCTGTAAAAAGAAGTGGCCTCCGGGATGCGGACGCCAAAAAGCTGCAACAAGCAGCGGGAGGAGAACCGGAGCAGCTCCACGCAAGGGTGCAAAAAGCGGCTCACCAAGCGGTTGAGCCAGGCCAGTTTTAGGGCAATCGGCTCCGAGTAGAGAATGGCCAGAGTCTTGGGGATCAGCTCCCCCACCACAATTTGGAAATAGGTGAGCAGCGAAAACACCACCACCACTGCCACCCCCTGAACAACGGCGGGATCCACGTTCCGCAACCAGGCCAACTGCCTCAAGGCCAAAAACAGTGTCGGCGCAACCTGGGTGGCCCCGATCCAGCCCAGCAGCACGCTGGCCAGGGTAATGCCCAACTGGGTGGTGGAGAGGGCATACTCCAACTGTTCCTGGGCCTTTTGCACAATTGCCGCCTGGCGGTTCCCTTCGCTGGCCAACTGCACCATGCGGGAGCGCCGCGCCGACACCAAGGAAAACTCCACCGCCACAAAAAAAGCGTTGATGACCAGAAGAGCGATGACCCAAAAGAGACTAAGAGACGCATCTCCCCACGAAAGCTCAGTGTTGGGGAAAGTAGCCGCTGAGACTAAAGGGGGGTCGTCCATCAGGGGGAGCAGCAAGACGGATAGACAGCATTTTAGCCCAGACTGACTCGACCACCTGCCCCTGGCCAGCAGTTAAACTGGCCTCAGCCAGCGGGTGTCTATTATGCGAACACCTTCCCCCTGCCCAAATAAACAGGATCCCCAGCTTTTGCAGTTCTCAAGATTGCTACTGTTTCATCAAGCATTCATCAAGCAGTGGCAACTACCGCTTTTTCCGGCAACGCTTACCCCAGCTTGTGCCCCCTTGAGGACTAGTCATCGATATCGACAACATCGCCGGTAGTGGCGTCGATCTTGACCTCAATATCGTTGGTGAATTTTACTTCCCAAACTAAGCGGCCATCTTCGCGCTCCAACTCAACTTCTTTGATCACAGCATCGGGAACAGCAGATCGAGCCACCTGAATCGCTTCTTCAATGCGGACGGCTGGAGCAGGAGATTGAGCAAAAGCTACCTCTGTGCTCTTGCCTACCGATAACATCGGGCTGCTGAGGAGCAAAACGCCCAGCACAAGCAAGGAAGCAACAGCAAGTTTTGGAAGCTTCATTTCCAACTGTTTGAGTAACCACATTCTTACCCTACCAACCTTGGGGTGAAAGAAGCCTTGCCAAAAGGAGCACTGTTGCTTTCGCAAAGGGAGTGGACTCCTTGCGTCATGGGGTGTAGTTCGTCGGCCCCTCGTAAGTTAGAAGCTGTTTGCCTCCACAGCCCTCTCAGAACTTGACTGGCTAAAAAACACTGCAGTGCGCATATCTTTCCGAGTACTGCCAACGTTGGAGCTGCCGGTGCTGCCTCCATCGGTGATAATATTCCTACTCTTACATCTTTTCCCACCGCAGTAGGTGCCGACCATGCCGGATTTTCTGCCCTACGCCTACTTTCAGGGCCAGATCGTCCCCTTTGCCGAGGCGAAGATCTCCATTGCCACCCATGCTCTGCACTACGGGACGGCAGCCTTTGGCGGTCTACGCGGGATCCCCGACCCGCAAAATCCGGATCAGGTGCTGGTGTTTCGTCTCGATCGCCACTGCCGACGGCTGAGCCAGAGTGCTCGCCTGCTCTGCTTCGATCTGCCCGCCGAAAAGATCGAGCAGGTGATCGTGGAGCTGATCCGCAAAAATCGCCCCTCCACCTCTTTCTACATCCGCCCCCTGATCTACACCTCCGACCTGGGCATCTCGCCGCGGTTGCACAACATCGAGAAAGACTTTTTCGTGTACGGGTTGGAGTTAGGAGACTACCTCTCACCAGAGGGAGTCACCTGCCGCATCAGCTCTTGGGCCCGCCAAGAGGATCGCAGCCTGCCGTTGCGGGGCAAGATCACCGGCGCCTACATCACCTCTTCTCTGGCCAAAACTGAGGCAGTGCAGTCCGGCTATGATGAGGCCATTTTGATGAACTCCCAAGGCAAGGTAAGCGAAGCCTCGGGCATGAACATCTTCATCGTGCGCAACGGCGTGCTGATTACCCCCAGCTTTGACCAAGACATCCTGGAAGGAATCACCCGCGACAGCGTTCTCACCCTGGCCCGCGACCTGGGGATCCCCACCCAAGAGCGGCCGGTCGATAAGTCGGAGCTGTTGATTGCCGAGGAAGCCTTCCTCACCGGCACTGCCGCCAAGATCACCCCTATTCGCCAGATCGAGCAATACGTCTTGCCCCCCTCCCGCCCCATCACCGAGCAGTTGCGGCAGAAGCTGACGGCCATCACCGAAAATCGGGATCCCGCCTACGCCCATTGGGTGAAGGTGATCCCGCTGAAAGAAAGCTAGACCCTCAGGTTGCCATCGTCAGGCCGGTCGATGGGAAAAGAATCAATATAGTTAGAATTGAGCAATCCAGACTGCGGGAGAGGGATCCCTTGCACGAGATTTCTATTACCTGGGCCGACTACCACCGCAAAATCGAAGAGCTGGCCGTCAAAGTTTACGAAAGCGGCTGGGAGTTTAACCAAATTGTCTGCATCGCCAAAGGGGGGCTGCGCATCGGCGATACCCTGGCCCGTCTCTTCGACCTCCCCCTAGCCATTCTCGCCGCTTCTTCCTACTCCGGCCCTGGCAATCGCCAACGGGGACAACTGACCTTTTCGCGGGATCTGGCCATGACCACTGCCAACCTGGGCAGCCATGTGTTGCTGGTGGACGACCTGGCCGACTCCGGCATGACCCTGAAGCGCTCCGTCCACTGGCTTAAGCACCACTACGGCTTTTACATCGAGGAAATCCGCACTGGCGTACTCTGGTACAAAGCGGCCTCTGTCTACCAGCCCGACTACTACGTGGACTACCTGCCCGATAACCCCTGGATCCACCAGCCCTTCGAGCCCTACGAGCAGATGACGCCCCAGCAGTTGATGGAGTCCCTGCGTTCTTCGGGTTAGCTTGATCCCTATCTCGACGGCAGCTCAAAGCGAGGTAGTCCATCCAAGACAGGCTGGATCCCTGCTGGGATCTGCTCATGAGCAAGAGGATAGTGATAGTTGACCTGGGCCAGCAGCCGTTTCCACTGCTCCGAATTGAGAGCTTTGACCAGAGAAATAGACGGCTCTCCCTTTAACTCGTAACCTGACTCGATTAGTTTGAGGGCAACGTTAGTTGCTGCTGTTGCCAGGACTGAGTCTGCCATTCCATAGTCTGGCTCTGCGGATACAATCAGGGCATAATCCTGAGGGCTTGGGCTAAGCAGAATAAACTCCAGTAAGAGCTCCAGACTGGAAATAGTTGCTTCCTGGAAACTGGGATCCCAGTTTGGGAAGAGAACCAGGTTAAGTTGGCTAAGGTAAATTTCTGAAGTAGCAGTATCCAGATGTTCTTCAAGAGGGCTAGTTTGCCCAGAGTTGCACCTCAAACAAGCTTTACTCTGTTGAAACCTAAGGCTTAGGTCAATTCTCTCGTCTTCCGTGGTGAGTAGTGTATGACTAGCCTGTTTTTTGCTGCTGCTAGTTAGGTGTAAGATGGAAATAGGGGTGTAGGGTAGGTAAGGCTCAACAAATAAACTGCGCTTTGGATCCCACCTCGGTAAGCCATAGTGGCAGGTCCAATTGCAGTAAGCTGGCAGAAGTTCTGTTTCCTCCAATAAACCGTCTAGGTAGACGGCAACGTTTAAGGCAAGCTGGTCAGTTAGAACCGAAGGTCTTTTGGCTAAGGCTTGAGCAAGGCGAAGATCCCAGAAGTTCCAATGCGGAGCACTATAAAGTAGTGCAAAAACACCTGCGTTGAGAAGAGGATAAGTGTGCAGATCATCAACATTTAGGTTAGGAAAGTAATGCCTATAGGCTTTGGATAGTTCGATTAAGTGTTCTTTTGATCCATAAAGTAGTCTGTTTCCTCGATCAATCTCTGGTACGATGGCCAGGCCTCTTTTTTTACTTCCCTGAATGAGTAAGTCAATTCCAAACCATTCTTGAACCCAGGCATCTGCATCAAGCCAGATATAAACTTCATAGCCTGGAAAGTACTTAGGAAGGTGCGGTCGGGCCAGAAGCCCCCGCAAGTATAAGGGTGCATTCTCAATACCAGGAAACGTGTATTCCCAGTCCGGCTCAACAACATAGTTTACGTTTTCCAAAACCCAGTTTATTTCTTCAAGTGAGCAGCCTAGGTTAAAGAAGCCTATATCGATTAATTGACCTTGCGGCTTATATCGAATAGAAAGAATCGTTCCTTTAACCAGGTCAAAAAAATGAGAATCAGCACCAGTGATAATAATTGCTGAGCTCATAGAGAAACACACCTGCAGAAAGCCTAAGCTCGGTTAACTTGCTAGGCTACTCTACTTGATCGCAATTACATTTAGGCTAATGGGCTCGCCTAAAAAAGACATGTCACTGCAATCATTAAATAAGCCAAATTTATCAACCTTACGAATAATCCTGAAACCTGCTTGAGTTAGTAACATAAACAGGTACTCCCAAGAGAAGCCAACCTTGTGGTAGTCATATTCATCAGTTTGTCCGCCAAACATCATGCGCATAACTCTAAATCGCTCCTCAGGCGAGACTCCTTCTCTCAAATAAAGACGACAAAGAGTAGGCAGATCAGGAACGCTGATCATCAACTCGCCGCCAAAACGCAAAACTCGATGCCACTCTTTGAGAACAATTGGAAGTTCTCGAATGTAATCAAAGTGCTCTAGGACATGGGAAGCATAGATGGCCTCTACGGAGCCATCGGCAAATTGACTGAGATCCTTAGCATTTCCCACGTAGTCGACGTGCTCCCTTGCCTGAATATCCAGGATCTTCCAATCGGGGTGAGGTTCTTTACCTCCAATGTGAAGGCGGATACGCTGAGTAGACCTAGGCTCAGCTTGATTCTCTTGCAAAGGCGGAACAGATTCAATTAGCTGATGCTTGTACGCAAGATCAAAGTATACCTTCTCCATGGCTCTGGCTAGGCGCTTTGGGTCCCAAATTATCGATCTGTCATAGGAATCTCGAATGGTTTGCTTAGCTTTTTTCAGGAGTTCTGGATTATTGGCTAGTTGGATCCCACGCTCGATAAACTCTTCAATTGACCAGGCGATACAGTCATCAAGACCTACATTCTTGAGTAAGCTGTAGCTCATTCGACCAAAGTAGTGCCTACCGACTAAGGTCAGCACCGGCAAGCCCATATACAAGGCTTCCATTGTATGAGTGGCCCCTGTGTAGGGAAATGTGTCTAGCATCAAATCAAATAGCCCTAGCTGACCACGATGTAAGCCTGTGTATTCTGTTCTTGCTAGGAAGCGAATTCGATCCTCGACTCCCAGTTCTTTAGCTCTTTTTCGATACATCTCAATCATTGACGGAGCTTCCCCCTTGCCTTTTACAACCAGTACGGCATTGGGAGAATTGAGTAAGATCCTCAAATGAGCTTCTACACACTGGTCATTGCGCTTATATGCATGAGCAGCTGTAAAAAGGAGAGTATTTTTAGGGGTAATGTTCAGCGTTTGAGAAAATACTTGATGATCTTGGGGATCTACGGCAAGTTGGCTAACAGCAGCATAAGCAGGCAAGCGAATTAACTCCTCCCGGTAGTCCTCTTTCGCCTCATCCGGGAGTAGATAAGGATCAACAAAGAAATAGTCTAGAGTTGGTAAGCCGGAAGAGTCTCCTCCCAGCCAGCTACACTGAATAGGAGCACAACGATATGCCATAACATAGTTGCTAATTCGATCTGTCAGCGAGTCAAGATGTACAAGAATGTCAAGATTGTCGTCTCTTATTGTTCGCAGAATCTCCTTTAGACTTGTGTTTTTGGGAAACTGACGGAAATAAGCCTTGTGGAGGAGAAAACTTTGATAAAGAGGATCTGAGGAGAGAATTTCTTCCGTCGCTAGGCCCATTAAGTAGTAGTAATAGACTTCTATATTCTCAGTATCGTGGGATGCAAGTATTTGTTGAGACATTAGGCCTACAGAGTGACTCATAAAACATATACCCAGGTAGCCAACTCTCAGCTTTCGAGGGCAGGGGCTGCGATGCTGATTTGCTAGGTTTTGGGGTCTGCTACTGAAGCTATCCAGATCTAAGTTTTCTCGGTAAGATAGAAGAATAGAATAAAGTATGTCGGCAGAGATCTGAGTTAGCTTTCGTATAGTCTTTCTATCGTCGCTAACATAGTTGATAAAAAAACAGACTGAAAACATAAGAGCGCGAGCAAGACTCTGAATATTGTCGTTTACAGGTTCTTGGTTAATTAGTTTCTCCTTTATAACTTGTAAACTTTCTAGTGGCCACAAGCTCAGGAATCTGTCAATAATAAGCTTTACCTTGTCTGTGAGAGCTGCTTTGGCAAACAAGGCCATTGCGTTCTCTAGAAGATAGATGAAGTTAGCAGATTTCTCTTCTTCCTCTGAGGCAAGTGAAAGTAGTTTTTCTGCCACTACTGAGTACCCCAGACTTTTCGATTCTTCCATCAGCCTATAAATGAGCTCTATCCCGAAGCCGGACAGCCAATCTTTTGATGTGGAGAGTGCTTTATAGGATTCAGCCCTCTCAGGAAGATAAATCTCCGAGAGCAAGGATAGCGCCGCCATAACCGAGCGACGCCGTGGCTGAGGCATTTTCTGGGCAAAGACTTCCAGGAGATCAAAGAAGACCTCCAAGTATCCTTCGTCCAAGAGATGGCGGGCAACATCCAGGAAGGCAATTTCTTCCGATAGGTCGACAATTTCTGGCCCAGAGCTTATACTCTCAGCTACTGCTGACGCATAGGTGAGGATTGCCAACTCATCTTCTCTCTTGATGGCGTCGTAGAGCAAGAGTAGATTATTAGACTTCTGCAACGGATCTAGCTCAAAGACGAGCTCTCTTATCTTTAATGAATGATTGTAAACGATCTTCGAGTGGTGAATGGGTTGCTTGCCGGCTAAGAAGGCTATTTCTCGAGCTGTCTCGAGCATGAGCGAGATCAGCTTTTCTCGACTAAGCAAAGAAATGCCTTCCACTCTCAGTAAAGCGTTGTAAAGAGGATAAACCTTTCTGGGCTCTATGTACAGAAGTTTACGGATTGCTATTTCTGTGGCTTCTTGTGGTGTTCCCGGGGCATTCTTCCAGTCAGTGCTGAAGTCAGGGTAGATAACTTTTGTTAGCACCTGTCCCCACTGCAGAGGGGAAAGAACATTGGCATAGGTTCTAGCCCAGTCTTGAAAATCCATTTCGGAGCGGGCAAGGGCAGCTCGCCCTCGAGCAGCAACCTCTTCTAAGGTGAAAGATTCAGGAAGTGGCATTGACTCAGGAAGGCACTGGGACAAGTTGGCCTCATTATGCCATAGCCCTGAGCTGAGGCGGTTCAAGGGAGTCGACCACACACGGGGATAGCTTGGTGGCCCCGCACTTGAGTGCGGGGCGGAAAAGCCCGTAAGCAACTTGAGTTGCTATCCCTTCGCGCCAGCGGGCCGGAGGCCTTAGCAAGCACCTACTACGGTGGAAAACCCGACCAGTGCAGAGCGTGGGGGCGTTGCTCAGCAAAGTAAGCAGAACCTTAGCGCTTTGCTCTAGGGAACTGCGTAGGGGCATCTTGACAGCACCTTTATGAGTCCGCGTGTGGACTGTGTAAGAATCCCCCGACTTTAGTCGGGGGAGTGTCAATTGCCCGTAGCGTGAGCCTGTTTCCAGCTCAACCTTCGCACCGTGGGGGGCAGGCTTCCCGGTGGGCAAGACTGTAGCTGCTTGGAGAGGAAGGTGGCTACCTAGTTCCCCTTGGCAGAATCCGGGAGAGGCCAACGAGAAGAGCTCGGCAGCTCCGCCTGCAGGGCCCATAGCCAAGGGCAGGCTGGGCACTCTCGGCAACGTTTACAAAGACTTTGTCTGGGGGATGTTATGAACTCGAGCGGGGGTGGGTAGCCTAGTAGTGTCAACAGAAGGCACAAGCGAGCCTTCCTCTAACTCTCAAGGGAGTAACGAATCATGAGTGCAAAACTGCGCCACTCTTTACTTCGCGCAAAGCTCTCTCAGTTCTTGCTTTCTCGCGCCAAGGGCTTCACGCTGATTGAGCTGCTAGTGGTGATTGTAATTGTAGGCGTCTTGAGCGCTATTGCAATTCCCCAGTTCCTGAACCAGATCCGTCGCTCTCGCGTGGCAGAAGCCCAGGCTGCTCTGACCGATGTTTCTCGTGGTGCTGAGGCCTATCGGATGGACTGGACTCAGTATCCTACGGCATATGTAGTGATTGGCCGTGGCTGCGATTCTCAATGGTGTGGTCCCACCAAGGATAAGTACCAGAACGATCCTTGGTCTGCTCCCAACTACGGCGCTCCTGCTATGTCAGTGGATGACCCCGCTCAGCGCGGCTTAATCATTGCGGTTCTTGGTAATACAAGGGTTAACCCTGCCTATGTGAACGCTGGTGGCTACCCCATCCTCTGTGAGATCGGCCTTGGGCGGGGTGAGAAGCTGGTAGCTACCAATGAATACTATGTCGGAAAGTCTTGTAATGTTTTCTCTGACGAAGATTCAGGGGTGACAATAACACAAGGCGGGCTGCAGCTGGATCCGTTCAATACGGGCACCAATGAAGAGTACGATCTGACAGATTCAACTGGTACGCCTTTCTCGTAGCAACAATCCCAGTAACCCTAAGTCAAGGCTAAGTGACTATTTTGCTCCCTGTGACTGGGGAGCTTTTTTTGGTATCTTGGCAAGTCATCAGAGGGTTCTCGGCTGGCAAATGATGCTCTCTGGATTGCCATCCTAAGCAGCGTTTCTGGAGATCTGTGAGGTGCAAACACAAGCTCAAACCCTACCGCGCAAAGCCGGCGCAGGAACGGGGGTTCTTCCTGGTGGAAGTAGTGACCACTGCAAAAAGGGTTGTCAGGATGTGTCTAATTTCTCACTTAGTCAGGTTTGGAAAGTTTGAGGCCCAAAATAGCTCATCTCACCACTTTATGGTCGTTTCAAACGAGATTGAGACACCTTTGCTGCCGATCCAAGGGCTCGACGCCGCCAGCCCGTTTGCGACAGCGTTGCGTAGCAATAACGATTTAGGGAGATGTTTTATTGCTATTTGAAATAGCAGAGCTACCCATGGCTGATCCTAGGTTGAGGGTCAAGGGATCCTTTCTCACTTGGCCTGACTTCTGTGGCTAATCTATAGAGACCAGCAGAGCTATCTGAGCAGGGAAGAGGGCGAGGGTTGGAGGTACCGAGACCCTAACCGGCCTGAGAGGGCACAATAAAGATAAGACTTCCTCTTCCTGTCTTTGGTCAGAGGATGCCTAGACGAGCTAGAAAACAGAGGGGACTTCCTTTCCGCGAAGCCAAGACAGCCCTACAGAAGCTGGATCTGGAGCGTATCGCTGTACTGAGGGTAGCAACAGATGGACAAGAGGTGGAGATGTTGACTAGCTTGGAGCTGTGGCTCAAGGACATCAAGGTCATCTATGTGGAGTTTGGCTCGGAGCAAGACCGCAAGCAGATTGACCGGCTGCGGGATCCTTCTCACATAATCTGGCGGGGGATCATGTCTCAGGGTAGCCAGGGCTGTCTGTGCTACCTGAGTAGAAGCTACATTCCAGACGGAGCTAATGACTAAAATAGGAGAGTGAGCTATGGAAAACTCTGAAAATACAGCTCTGCAGCCTCGTGTTCTACTGAGTTGGCCAATTTCACCAGACTATGTACCTCCTCCAGTTTTTTCCAGTCAACAAGTGACCTTGTGCCCGAGAGGAGGAGCTAAAGGTTTTGTAGAATCCTCTAGCGTCTGTCAAGATCTCATTAAATGTCCAGAGGAAGAGTATGACATTTACGACTTTATACAAAAATCATCTCAAATTGAGAATAAAAGATTTGACTTACTAATCGTTCGAGCATCTAGTTGTGAGCCAAGCATCCCTATCAATACTAAAAAGCTTAAGTGCCCGACTGTTTTACTTGCAGGAACCACTCATCAGGAGCGTTTTCCAATTAGCTATCTCTTAGCTTACTGTGCAACTGAAGACTTTGACTACATCGTTACTCCTATCAACCGTCATCACTTGCACTGGTTTGCAGCAGCAGGGTTTAGCAATACAGCGTGGCTGCCACTCATACACATGCACACGGTTACTCATGAATGGGTGGAGACCAGAGAAGATAAAGTTGCTTTTTTAGGACATGCGGGTAGTTTTCATCCAAGGCGAGTTCGGCTGCTCAACACTCTAAAGGAGGCCGGCTTGCCTCTAGTAGCAAAGTCTGGAACTAGGGAGGAAGGTGCTCGCTTGTTTGCTCACTCCTTAGTTTCATTTAACTGTAGCTTAAACGGAGACTTTAACCTAAGAAACCTCGAGATTATATCCGCAGGAGGATTTCTGTTGACAGATCGCTTATCGTTTGCTTCTGGTTTTGATGAGTATCTTACTCCAGGCTTGTACTGTGATGTCTATGACTCCGAGTCTGAGCTAGTAGAAAAAGTCAAGTTTTACTTGGAGAACCCAGAGTTAGCGACAGAAATCGCGAGAAGAGCCTACGAGAAGTTCTTTACAGGCTGGCACCCAAGGTATCGGGTAGCTGACCTGATGAACTGGGTGTTTAAGGGAGAACTGCCTGAATTTTACGCGGGCAACTCCGATCCTCGATTCTTCATTAGCACTTCTAATAACGATCTTATGGATACACGGCTAGCTATCTATGAATCTGTTCAGGAGCTACACCGGGTAGAAGAGAGACTTAAGATACTGGTTAGTAAGGAGTGTCCAGTAGCAATTGTCTCGGATCTCCTAGATCTGCCTAGGCTAGAAGTCTACGCTGAGGCTGGCTTCCCAGTGTCTGAGCTTCCGAAGACAGATAGAGTCACATCCAGAGTGGATGTTTTTAAGGAGGGACATAACTATTCGAACGGTGGTATTTGGGATGTTTTAATTGTCAATTCCAGCAACGACCTTATTTCTCAACTTTTACCTTACTCTAAGTTTGCTTTTGTCCTTGGAGACCAGAATCAGATAGTATTTTCCAACGCAACGAGATTGGCAAACATTGAAACAATTTATTATAGTTTGTCTAGAGCAGACGGCTCCTCCTGTCGAGTTGAGATACGCTTTTATAAGGAAGGAGAAGACTCAACAAGATATACTTTTGATGAAATATTTAGAAAGCAATCTTACCCGTTTCTAGACTTTGTCGATGATGTATCACTAATAGTTGACGTAGGAGCAAACATTGGTATTGCCAGCACTTACTTTCGAGTATTGTACCCAAATGCCAAGATTCTTTGTTTTGAGCCTGATTCATTGGCCTTCCACTTGTTAAAGCTAAACAGTGTCACAATAGGGAACTGCGATTTGTACCCATTCGGCTTATACAGCGATGACATTGACAAAGTTTTTTACAGTAGTCTCATAACACCTTCCCATAGCTCTGTATACAAAAATCGAGACACTGCTTTCCCAAGAATTGTCCGTTTTGTAAAGGCGAGCTCATTTTTAAAGAGCATTGGCATTGCAAAAATTGATATCCTCAAGATAGACACGGAAGGCTGTGAGACCCAAATACTGAAGGATCTCTTTGAGATGTTAGCTGACGTTAAGATAATATACTTAGAGTTTCATTCAGAGGAAGATAGGCGAATAATCGATCAAATTCTGAGTACCACCCATGTTCTCTGTAGGGGAAATATATTTGACGCACATCGAGGAACGCTTTGCTACTTAAACAAGAAGAACATCCTTCATAATCCATTGATAGAGCCTCTTCGGTAGGAGCAGTTTATTTAGCCAACCAACGACCAGCCTGGTAAGGCAGACTCTAAACTGCTCCTCTAACTTACTTGTCCATCACTACATCGAGATCCACCCCCAGTTCTCGCAGCTTTTGGGCCAGGCGCTCCGCCCGCTGTTCGGCCTGCTCGGCTCGTTGCCGTTCTTGTTCAGCCCTTTGCCGCTCCAGTTCGGCCTCGGTGGGCACCAGCTCTCCAGCAGGCGTGGCCCAGCGAATCCATGTGGTTTCGATGTCCCGAAACCTGCCTTCCCATTTCACCAGGTATAGTCCCAGAACTGCGCTCGGCAGGCGACCTTCTGCATCGACTTCAATCGGCTCATAGTGGTCGCCCCTCAGCCGAAACCCCGCCCAGTCCTCTGGCTCAAACGGGTCAAACCAAAAGTACTCCGGCACCCGGATAATTTGCTCGTAAAGCTGCTTTTTGCTTGTCTTATCATCCTGGGCAGTGCTGGGAGAAAGAAGCTCAATCACCACGTCTGGCCCTTTGCCCTGCTCCCAGATCACCCAGCTTTTGCGCTCGCCCTTGGGCACTCCCAGCACCACAAAATAATCAGGCCCTCGGAAATTGCGGCTGCGGGTCTGCTCCAAGCTGTAGTAGAGGAACATGTTGCCGCTGACAAAGCCATCAGGGCGCTGTTGCAGCCAGGTTTGGGTGACGGAGATGAGCAAGTCCATCTGGCACTTGTGTCGCCAGCTTTCCATAGGTACGCCGTCGTCGTAGGGGAGCTCGTCTTGGGTAGGGGGCCAGTCGGGTAGATTAACCGGATCCGGCACCTCAATAATCGGTTTGGGGTTGGTCATTGCCAGTTCTCCGATAGGTATTTTGGGCTGGCCAGTTTTCTTTACAAAGTATCGGGATCCACTCCCAGTTCTCGCAACTTTTGGGCCAGGCGCTCCGCCCGTTGCCGTTCCTGCTCAGCCCACTGCCATTCGATCTTCTCAGCTTCTTCTGGTGTGGGCATCAGCTCCCCACTGGGGAAAAAGTACCGCAGTTGCTGGTTAGGAATGCCTAGGCGCAGCCCCAACACTTCCCTCCAGCGCCACCTCTGCTCCGGTGGCTCAATCTCCTCATGCCGTTCCCCCCTCAGTTGCAAGCCCGTAAACTCCTGCGTTTCGGGAGAAAAGTAAAAGTACTCCGGCGTCCTAAAAACCCTTTCGTAAAGCTCCCGCTTCTCACCCCGATCCACCTTGGCTGTTGATTCCGAAAGCAGCTCGACGATCAAATCCGGGTACTTGCCCCCTTCTTCCCACACCACCCAAGAGGGGCGAGGGCGGTTTTCTACCCCTTTGACCAAAAACAGATCCGGGCCGCGGAAGTCTTTGCTTTTGAGTTGCTCTCGGCTGTAGTCAACGATGAGGTTCCAGGCGAGGAAGTAGTCGTTGCGGTCTTGCCAGAGACAATTGAGGTAGCTCAGCAGGATCAAAAGCTGCAGGGCGTGGAGGGAGTGTTCCATTTCGGGTTCATCGCTGAGCAGCCCCTGGGCTGAGGGCATGAGCTCCGCCAGTTGCCGGCGGGTGAGGGGAGTGTTTTCTTGGGCTAGGCGTTGGGGGCAAGCAAGCGAATTGGCTATCAGCAGGCTAACCCTTGATCCCCTATCTCCCACTGTTTTGCTCTAACTTGGCTACCCGCGCTTCCAGCTTGCGCAGGGCCCGCTGCAGCTCGGGCAGATGCCGTTGGACTGCCATGCTCCTACGCCATTCGGCAATGGGTTGGTGGGGGTAGCCGGCTACTGTTTGGCCAGGAGGAATGTCGCTGGTCACCCCTGTCTGGGCGGCCACACGCACGCCATCGCCAATGTGCAGATGCCCCGCCAAGCCACATTGCCCGCCCAAGATGACGTGGTGGCCCAATTGGGTACTGCCGGCAATGCCCACCTGGGCGACGATCAAGCAGTGGGACCCCGTGCGCACACCGTGGCCAATCTGCACCAGGTTGTCGATCTTGGTGCCGCGGCCAATGCGCGTCTCGCCAACGGTAGCCCGATCAATGGTGGTGTTGCTGCCCACTTCTACGCCGTCTTCCAGCACCACCCGGCCCGCCTGCGGCATGCGCCGCCAGGATCCATCAGGGAGAGGAATGTGGCCAAAGCCGTCGTCGCCAATCACGGCGCCGCTGTGGATGAGGCAATCGTCGCCAATCTCCGTGCGTTCGTGGATAACGCAGTTAGCCAAAAGCTGACACCGGGATCCAATCCGCACGTGGGGGTAGATGGTTACGTTGGGGTGGATCTGGGTGTAGTTGCCAATTTTCACCCCTTCCATCACCACCACATGCGGCCCAATGGCTACCCCCTCCCCCAACTCCACACTGGGATCGATCACGGCTGTGGGATGGATCCCGACGGGCAGGCGGTAGGGTTGGTAAAACAGCTCGATGGCCTGGGCAAAGAGCAAGCGCGGATCCCTGCCCCGCAGGCAGGGGATGGGGCGGGGCAAAACTACAGATTCGCCTACGATGACGGCGCTGGCTTGGGTTTGCTCTAGGAGAGGCAGGTAGCGGACCTCGCTGAGGAAGCTCAGCTCGCCTGGGCGAGCTTCTGCCAGGCTGGCCACGCCGTGGATCTCCAGGGTGGGATCCCCTTCGTAGGTGCATCCCAATCTTTGGGCAATCTCCTGTAGCTGCATTAGGGTGGGGGTTCTCTACGATTGCAGCAGCCGCACCTCCATCACGGTGCCGCGCAAGTTGTAGCTAAAAGTCTCCACCTCCAGGGGAACGCCAACTTTGACGCGGTTGTTGCCCAGGACAATGCCATTTTCCGTCTTCTGGCCCCGTCCCCGCAAGGTAAACACCAGATCAAAACGATAGGGCTCAGGGTCAGGCAAGTTTTCAACCCGTCCATCCGGAAAAACTACTGGCACGGTGCGGCTGACATTTTCTATCCGCACCACCTCCACCTGGCCGTAGGGTTGGTTGCGTATGATCAAGTCGGCCTTCTGACCCACTTGAAAGGGTTCCAGGGATCGGCTGCTGACCCCCCGCACGATCATATCCACTTCCACTGGCAGCGTGGGGCCACCCCCTACCTGGACGACGCTGCCCGCCTGCCGCCCTGGGAAAAACAGGACAGCTACGATCGCCGCCACCACAATTGCCAGCGCCCCCAGATCCAGGAGGCTGACCTTTCCCAAGAGACGCCCCCGTTCATCGATGAGCCGCATGGCCCTCTTTTCTCCAACCCACTGCCCTTGATTGTAGGGCACAGCAATAGCAGCTCTTCTGCCCGCCAAGCCGGTTGAGGTTGAACCCACCTCCAGAGGGGCTCGAAGGCTCTGCTGCCCTCTTGGACGAGAATTGGCTGGACCTGGGCAAGTAGGGCTGGCCTGAAGATGGAGCTGACGGGAGTCGAACCCGTGTCCGAGATGGGTACTGGGGGCTCACTCCTTCACAGGCTTAGCCTCTCTGACCCTCGAGGCGGGGATCGCCGTTTAGATCCCGGCGACGGGAGTTCTCCGCCTCAGCTTAGGCTCTCCCTCGACGGAGCGGGAGAAGAGAGCTGCACCCGTTGGGGTTGTGATCCGCCCACTTAACGGGGTCGTGGGAGGATCCTCGAGCTCAGGGTAATTCTCTACTGAGCCTTAGGCAGCCAGAGCAGCTGCTTTACGAGCAAAAGGTACGACGTTGTTCGCACCTACTTTGTTGAGCCTAGTGGTAACGGGATAAGCTCAAGCCCGACCTGCATCATGAACCCTTGTTCGCCACCCCGTCGAAACCGTTACAGCCCCAGGGTTTGGCTAAACCTAGAATAGCAAAATCCTTGGGGATCTGGCTAGAGCTTCTGCTAATATGACAGAAGTTGTGCTATTCTGTCAGAGCTGCAAACTTGGGTCGGTAGCTCAGCGGTAGAGCACTCGGCTTTTAACCGATTGGCCCAGGGTTCGAATCCCTGCCGACCCAGCTTTCGATGCTCTTGCTCCCCCGACCCATCCCAAGCCAGGATTTTTAGTTAGTTAGAAAGGCAGGGGGGAAGGGCGAGGTGGCCGTTCTTTCGTGGCCAGACCTGGGCAAAGAGGGGGAGGTAAAGCTGTTGCTGGCGCCGTGCGTGGAGGAGGCGCTGGCAATTTTGGCGGAAGAGGCTGAAACTCGGGAGACGGTCTTTGTCTCCAAGCTTTGGCACCGAATTCCGGCCCAGGATGTCATCCTTGACGAGTGTCTGCAGGTGCTGGCGGAGGTAGCTTTATCCCTCTGGCCCTATTGGCATGGAGAAAAGTTTGAGCCGGGCAGAACGGCAGAGGCCCAGGTTCTCAATCGTCTCCGCGCCCGAGAGCTGTCTGCAAAACGGGATCCCGCCATTTCCAGTACCTGGCTCAGGGCAGCAATGCACTTGTGCCAGCAGCAACGCCTGCCTGTGGTGCCAGGGATCCAGCGGGCAATCCAGGTGCAGCAACTGGCCAAGGCCATTGCCCCTCGCGAGCTAACCTTGGCTTTAGCAACCGATGAACCAGAGCCGGCGCCCAGCTACCTCCTCGGCTTGGCCAAGGCCGCTACCTGGTTGGCCGACCACAGTCAAGCACGGCTGGTGCTGGTGGTGCCGAGTGCTTTGGCCGCTCACCCTGAATTGGCTTCCGTGAGCTACGGCGCCCTCCAGTTGCCGCTCCCGGAGAGGCGGGAGGAGTTCGACAGCTCGGTGCAGGTGGTGGTGGGTTGCAAGGGATCCCCTCACCCCTTTAGCCTAGCAGAGAAGAAGCTAGCCGAGCGGGTGGCAGCGGACCCGCAGCTCAAGGATCTGCTAGAGTTTAACCAAGTGTTACAAAGTGTAACTGGGCAATCCTTTCGAGCAGATCTCCTTTGGCGGGAGGGCAAGGTGGTGGTGGAAGTGGACGGGCCAGAGCACTGCAGCCGAGACCGCTACTACCAGGATCGCCTGCGGGACTACCAACTGCTGATTTCCGGCTACTTGGTGTTGCGGATCCCCAACGACCTGGTAATGAGCGACTGCGAGCGGGCGGTGGAGATGATCCGCAAGGTAATTCAACAGCAACGGAGCCGGCTTTGAGGCGAGTTGGAGAGTGAGAAGATGACCTCTTTGTTGCCCAAGAGCGAAATTTTGCTCTGGAAGCTTCTGCTAACGGGGGAAGAACCGGCCAAGTCCCAGCTGAAGCCAAAGCACAGCGCCAAGGAGCTCAAGCTGCTGGAGGAAAGGGGCCTCATTGAATACAAGACCACAGTTGAAAAGGGAAGGAAAGTAGCTCGGCTTGCACTAACTGACAAGGCCTGGGACTGGGCCTCCACCACACCTCCAACAGCCATTGCCCGTTCCAAGTCACCGGAGGCAGCAGTTGTTTTGCAAAAGGTCTTGGAAATTTTGGTGGACTACGTGCAGCGGGAGAGCGTTCCCTTGGCCCATGTCCTCAAGCCAGCCGGCTCTGGCCAACCTCCTTCCGATTTTGGCCAAGCGAAAGTCGATCCCGCCTTCCTCGAGAAGGTCTTTCAAACTTGTGAGGAGATGGGAGGACGCCACTCCCGGGTTTACCTATCAGATCTGCGCCAAAGATTTCCCCAGGTGCCACGCCAGCAATTGGATCAGGCTCTTGTGGCTTTAGATCGCCAGACCAAGATTGTATTGATGCCTATTGACGATCCCTTATCTATCACTCCCGCAATCGAGGCAGCAGCCATTACCCTCTCCGGCGCCAAAAGATACTTTCTGCGAATTAGGAGTTAAGCATGCAGAGTGCAGAAGAACAACAAAAGGCCCTTGAGGCTCTCAGGGAAGTTGATTTTGATTGGACGGTTCACCTGAAGAAAATCTGGCAGCCACCAGAGTTTGACGTTCCCGATCTTCATCGAGAAGCTAGAGAGCGGCTATTTGAGCGGCTGGAGAAGTTGATCCAATCCCCCCAAAGCGAGTCTCCGCTGGGGATCCCTGTTGTCGGCAGCGGCGGTACTGGGAAGACCCACCTGCTCAGGGTATTGAGACAGCGCTGCTTTGAAAGGGGCGTGGAATTTGTCCTGGTGGACATGACAGATGTGAAAGATTTCTGGAAAACGGTAGTTCAAGGGTACCTTACATCCTTGATGCAGGAAGAGCCAGATGGAAGAAGCCAGTTAAGAAAGGTTCTCGATCAAATCTTCCTGAAAGCCCTGGCCAGCCCTAAGAAGGCAGAAGAGATTGCTAAATTTCCTCCTGACCTCTTGGTCAGAGTTGTCAATCGAGTTCTGCAATGGCTGTTTACTCAAGATAAGAGTAACACACTTAAGTATCAAGACTGTGTGCGGGCCATGATTTTGGCCAACTCTGCCGACTTTGCCATGGCTGCAGCCGGAATTAGCTGGATAGAGGGCCTAGGTGTAGATGATCCGGAGACGAAGCAAAGGTTTGGCTTTGTCTCGCCAGGCTTAACTCCCAGCGAGATCGTCGCGGGGCTTTCTTGGCTCATGAGCCTGCGGGGACCCACTGTAGTTGCTTTGGATCAGCTGGATCCAATCATTATGCAATTTCATATAGCTTCAGAAGAATCAGGGGCAGAAGCAAAGACTACAGAAAACATTGTTCACAGCATTGGGGGCGGTCTTATTGCGCTACGAGATTATCTCTCTCGATCTCTTGTGGTTGTCTCCTGCCTAGAAAGCTCTTGGGAAATCCTAGCAAAGACGGCTATTTCTACGTTTTCAGGTCGCTTTGAGTCCCATTTGCTCTTTACGCTTACGCTTCTTCCCTCTCCAGATACTGCTGAGGCTGTTGTTGTCCCTCGCTTAGAAAAAGCCTATCGCAAGGTTGGCTTTACCCCTCCCTATTCCTCCTACCCCTTTAAGCCGGAGTTTTTTAAAAGCAATGAATTTCTGTCTCCTCGAGAGCTTTTGCGAAAATGCCATGATCACAGGGAGAGCTGCTTGAAAGAAGGGAAAGTTATCGAGTTAGGAGCCTCCGGTTCTCCTCTTACTGCTTCAAGTGCTCCTCTGCAGGAATTGGATCGCGAGTTTGAGAGGTTTAAGCAAAATGCTAATATCTCTCCATATTTACAGGAAAACAAAGATGAGCCATGGAAAGAACTTTTGACTTCTGTATGTCACTTTCTCGTTTGGCAAGAAAAGTTGCCCGCCAGCATCGGTACCCAAATTGAAACGGATTTCCCTGGAGCCAAAAGCTTTTCCCAGATGCATTCTCGTTTGCGCCTAATCTTCCATGAGGCCAACGAGCGAGAAAAGCACCTTTGTCTGATAGCCATCCAGTCAGGTAATCCCAAGGCCTTCCAGGCCCGCTTGGGAGCCGCCAAGACAGCCGCCGGGATCGATCCGGCCCTGCGATCTCGCAAGCTGGTGGTGGTGCGCACCATACCAGTGCCCAGAGGCCCGGTAAGCCAACAATTGTGGCAGAGTTTTCTTGCGGAGGGCGGGATCCACTGGCAGCCCAGCGAAAGGGAAATCAGGGTTCTGCTGGCCCTAGAACAGCTCAAATCCAGGCCCGGTTTTACGGACTGGCTGGCCGAGCGGCAACCCCTTGCCCAACTGGCAGCCGCCGAGCCTGATTCGGGTTTGGCCAAGATCCTCGCCTGGCTGAAGGAAGGGATCCCTGGGCAGGAAACTCCAAAAGGGGATTTCTCACTTTCTAGGGTAGAGAACGGCAAGGCCCCTCAAGCCAAGCAGGATCTGCACCTGACAGGTTTGTTTGTCGGGCGGCGTTGGGTGGCCAACCGAGAAGGGGAGCCGGTCTTTCTGCCCGTCCCAGAGCTGGTGCGGCACACCGTGATCCTGGCCGGCAGCGGCTCCGGGAAAACGGTGCTTTTGCGACGCATCGTGGAGGAGGCAGCTTTGCAAGGGATCCCTTCCATCGTTATCGATGCTGCCAACGACTTGGCCCGCCTGGGGGATCCCTGGCCTGCTGCCCCCCAAGGCTGGACAGAGGAAGACCAGGCCAAGGCAGAGCGCTACTTTGCCCAAACCGAAGTGGTGATTTGGACCCCTGGGCTGGCAGCAGGTAACCCCCTCACCCTCGCCCCCCTGCCGGACTTTGCTGCGCTGGCTGACGATCCTGAAGAGCTGGATCAGGCCGTCGACATCGCCTGGGGCACCCTTCAGGAAATCGTGGCCCCCGGCAAGACTGTCAGCGACCAACTGAAGCGGGGAGTTCTCAGGGCAGCTTTGAAGTACTTTGCCACCCACCAGCCCGGATCCCTGGCCGAGTTTGCCGAGTTCCTGGCAGATCTGCCCCCAGAAGCAGGAGCCGATATCAGCAAGGCTCCGCAACTGGCCCTGCAGATGGCCAATCTCCTCAAGGCTGCCATGGTCAACAACAAGCTGCTCAGTCAAAGCGGCACGGCGTTGGATCCGGCCAGCCTGTTGGGGCTGGGCGCAGGCTATGGCAAAACCCGCGTGTCGGTCATCAACCTGGTGGGTCTTCCTACCCTGGGCGAACAGCAGCAATTTGTAAACCAACTGGCCATGGCGCTGTTTGCCTGGATCAAGAAAAACCCCGCTCCGCCGGAAGCGCCAGTGCGCGGGCTGTTGGCCATCGACGAGGCCAAAGACTTTGTGCCCTCCCAGGGGACTACCCCCTGCAAGCAGAGCCTGCTGCGCCTAGCCGCCCAAGCGCGCAAATACGGCCTGGGCCTCATTTTTGCCACCCAGGCTCCCAAAAGCATCGACCACAACATTATTGCCAACTGCTCCACCCAGTTCTTTGGCCGGGTCACGTCGCCAGCGGCTATCGAGGTGGTGCGCGAGCAAATTGCCCAGAGAGGAGGAAGCGGCGAGGATGTAGCGATCCTGAAGGTGGGGCAATTCTACCTCTCCTCGCAGCAGCTTCACCCGCCCTGCAAAGTCCAAACTCCCTGGTGCCTGTCTTTCCACGCCCCTACCCCTCTAAGCGAAGCTGAGGTGATCCAGCGCTCTCAAGGCAGCCAATCCTAGATCCTGCTTGGCGCCCTGCTCTGGAACGGTTGCCCCTTCCCCCAGCTAGTAGTTGGCAAGGATCTGGACGGGAGTTATGCTCCCTTAAGACGTTGGCCGGGAAGGGGCAATGGGATCAGTCAAAAGACAAGCTCGGATTTTGCTCTTGCTGGCAATTGGGGCTTGGCTGAGCTGGGGGACACTGGTTTGGTCTGCCCCCTCCTGTAGGGAGCGGGAGCTGCGCTTGCTGCGGCAAATCCTGGCCGCGCTGGGCCGTCCCCAGGTGGCGGTGGAAGAGGTGGCTCTGTTCGATACGGATCAATGTCTGGTTCAGTTGGTATTGGATCGCCGCGGGCTGAGCGGATCCCTGCCGCCGGAGATTGGCCAATTCCACCGCCTGCGGGCCTTGTCCCTCAGTTACAACCAGCTTTCTGGCCCCATCCCCGCCGAGCTGGGGCAACTGAGCGAGTTGGAAAACCTGTTTCTGGACTATAATCAGTTCTCCGGCCCCATTCCGCCGGAGCTAGGGCAACTGCACAAGCTGCGGGGGTTGTTTTTGGATCACAACCAGCTCTCCGGGCCTATTCCTGCCGAGCTGGGGCAGCTCAGCCGCCTAGAAAACCTCAGTTTGCAAAACAACCAGCTCAGCGGCGCAATTCCCAGCCAACTGGGCCAGATGAGCTCCCTGAGGGGCCTGTTTTTGGATCGCAACCAACTCTCTGGGCCTATTCCGCCCCAACTGGGGCAACTGCGCCACCTGGAGAATCTGTACCTGTCGGACAACCGCCTCAGCGGATCCCTGCCGCCAGAGCTAGCCCAACTCAAGCAATTACGGGATCTGCGCCTGGCCCGTAACCAGCTCACAGGCGAGCTGCCCGGCTTTTTGGCAGGACTGCCGCGGCTGGAACGGCTCCACATCGAGGGCAACCCTGGCCTCTGCCTGCCGGCGGCCCTGTCGAGTTGGTTTGCCGGTCTCAATCCAGGGGATCCTCCTTCCGCTCGCCCCTGCCCCTAGCACTGGGATCTGGGTTTGCCGGCCTCCAGGTCTTCCGCCGACCTGCGATACTGGGATCAGGTGTCCACGGCCCACTACGCGAACGGTCAGCCATGTATATCTTGGAATTGCTTTTAAAAGGGAATCCCGCCCCCATCGTCGTCCACCAAAAAGAGGAGGAGGCGGCCAACCGCGCCTATCAGAGTGTGGTTGAAGCTCTTCGCAACGGATCCCCTCAAAGCTTGGAGCTGACCTGTGACCGCACTGGCAAAAAGGTGTTCCTGCTCACCGGCGAGCTGTGTGGCGTGCAAATGACCACCAAGTCGGGTGGCGCTGGTGCCCCAGGAACGCGTCCCGGCTTTTTGGCGCAGTTGCAGGGTTGAGAGCAGCTCTTCGGGTCTTCGCAAGGGATCCTCATGTCTGAGAGGGGGACAGAGTCCTTTCGCGGTGGCAAGAGGGAGTCCCCGCCGGCCATTCGGGTGGAGGGCCTAACCTTTGCCTGGCCGGAGCGTCCCCCGGTTCTGCGAGAGTGCAGCTTTGTCATTCCCAAAGGCCAGTTGTGGATGCTGCTGGGGCCTAACGGCAGCGGCAAGTCCACCCTATTGCAACTGTTGTCCGGATCCCTCACCCATCCTCAGCCCCTAGCCGGCCACTTGGAGGTGCGCGGGCGGCTGGGCCACGTGTTTCAAAACCCGGATCACCAACTGTTTATGCCGACGGTAGGGGCAGATGTCGCCTTTGGCTTGGGGGCAGAGCCCCTCACGTTGGAAGAGATTGCCGAGCGGGTAGAAACGGCCTTGGAGCAGGTGGGCTTGCGGCACTTGATCCGCCGGCCCATCCACGGCCTCAGCGGTGGACAGAAGCAACGGGTGGCGGTGGCTGGGGCCCTGGCCCGGCACTGTGAAGTTCTGCTGTTGGACGAGCCAACGGCCTTGCTGGATCCCGAGAGCCAGGCGGAGTTGCTGCGCTGCATCCGCCGCCTGGTGGATCAAGAGGGGATCACCGCCCTCTGGGTCACCCATCGGCTGGCCGAGCTGGAATGGGCGGACGGAGTAATTTTCCTCTCCGAAGGACGGGTGCGCTATCAGGGATCCCCAGAGCAGGTGCGGCAACAGCTTGGACAACTGTTTGGCGCCTTCAGGTCTCACTGATCCCGAAGAGATCGCAAAAGGGTGGCTGCAACCCCCTGCGGTCGCTGCTTAGAATGGTAATGTATCCACAGCGCTCGATAGGTCGGCAGCAGGTCATCATCCTGGACTTATCTACCCTGCGGAGTGGCAGGTTTCTGCCTGTTAATCCGTGAGTGCGCTAGATCCCTGCGGATCGGCGTCAGCAGATTATACCTGTGGGCCCCTGGCCCCATCTCGTTGAAAGGAGCTTGAGCATATGGGACTGTCTGAAGTCATTGCCAAAGAGCTGGAAAACGCCCGCAAGATCTGCGATGAGTACGGCGAAGGGGATCCCCACTGCCGTGCTGCTTGGGATGTTGTTGAAGAAGTGCTGGCAGCCCGCAGCCACCAGCCCAAAACTCCCAGCAGCCTTGAGCAGCACTGCGCCGAAAACCCAGACGCCGTTGAGTGCCGGGTTTACGACACCTGATTTCAGGTAACCCCGCAGAGTAAACTTCCCCCGACTTTAGTCGGGGGCTTAGCAATAACGCGAGTGGTAAAATCTGCATCCCTTTCCCAGCCACAGGCCGGGTTGACACAAGCAAAAACCCTTTCCTTCCCGTTGGCCAAGCCACAAACACTGGTGGCAGGTCTGTGAGCGATAGGCAGGCGGCACCACCACAACCTTGACCTCTGCCCTCATTGCCTTGTACTGCACAAACTGCCTCAACAGGTAGAACGCCCCTCGCGCTAGCGGGCCGTAGGCCTCACTATTCGACCGCCGCCGTTCTGTCTGGCTGCACGGCTATTGGCTGACACACCCCCGCTCGCGCCAGCGGGCTGTAGGTCTCTGTCGCATCCAGCTTTGCAGAAGTTTCTCACGGAGAAAGGTTTTGAGCAGAATCAGCTCGCAGCCATTGCCTCATCCACAAGACAAAGGCCGTTCCCAGCAGCACCAGTTGCGGGATCAGCGTCTGCCAAGTGGGATACAGACCCAACCAGCGCAGCTTCGGGATCCCGGATAAGGGGGTCATCGGAAGCCAGCCCGCCACTTGCAAAGCGTGGAGGCCGCTGCCCAGGAACTTAAAGCCCAAGTAAAAAATCAGCAGGCTTAAACCCCGGAAAAAAGCCCCCAAGGGCAGCTTCAGCCCCACCTGCAGCAGCAAAATCGCCATTCCCACCAGCAGCAGGGATCCCAGACCGATCCCCAGCCAGAGATCTTCTGCCGCCAGGGAAGGGGCCAATCCCACATAAAACAACACCGTTTCCGCCCCTTCGCGAAACACCGCTGTAAAGGCCAGGAAAGCGAGGGAAAAGACCTGGCCGGTGGCGAGCGCTGCCTGGGCTTGTTCTTGCACAAAGGTTTGCCAGGAGGCAATGGCAGCCCGCTGGTGCAGCCAGAGGCTGACCGAAAACAGCAAACCTGCCGCCACCAGCCCCGTGATCCCTTCCAGCACCTCTTGGCGGGTGTGGGTCAGCAACTGCTGGAAAAACAACTTCACCAGCAAGGCAAGCATCACCGCTGCCAGCAGACCCATGGATCCTCCCAGCCAAACCCAGCGCTGTTGGGCTGACTGCCCACTTTTGCGCAGAAGGGCCAGCAAAGCCACCAGCACCAAGAGTGCCTCCAGACCCTCCCGCAGCAAGATCGAGGCAGCATCCAAAAAGGTGTAGTCCGACATCAGTTCACCCAGGCAGGCTGCCCAATTCTAGCGTTGCCTGAGAAAAGGCTCAGGTAGTGGTGGGAATGAACTTGAGAGCAGCAGAGTTGATGCAGTAGCGCAAACCCGTTGGTGGGGGACCGTCCCGAAACACGTGTCCCAAGTGTCCCCCACAGTTGGAGCAGTGAACCTCTGTGCGAGGCACGAACAATTTCCAATCCGTCTTGGTACCGATCACCTCCGGAGCAACCGGCTCCCAGAAACTGGGCCAGCCAGTGCCACTGTCGTATTTGGCTGCCGAGGAAAAGAGCTCCTGCCCACAGCCCGCGCAGACATAGATCCCTGGGGCCTTATTGTCGTAGTAGGCGTTGCGGAAGGGGGGCTCGGTTCCCTCTTGGCGCAGCACGTAGTACTGTTCTTCAGTAAGCAGCTCACGCCACTCGGCGTCGCTCTTGGTTACGGGATAGGTTGGTTGAGCCATTGTCTGTTGCTCTCCTGTTGTTCTCAATTCTAACGCCTCTTTATGCCTTCCTCCCCTCCTCCGGCAAGTAGGGGGAGGCCGGGGTGCTTCTATGAGTTCCATCGGTAACTTCTATCCTCGCCTGGGGGCCTACTCCCGCTACAATGGGCACGGGCAAGGCTGGTCTCGAGATCCTAGACTCTCAACTCTGAGGAAGACGGAGTGCTTTATGTTGCTGGTGGGCTCAGGTGCCAAGTTTGTGCAACAGCTCGAGCAATGCGGGGCTTTGGCCATGTTTGTCACCCCGGAAGGGGGATCCGAAGGGCATTACCTGCGGCGGCTGCGCGGGGCCGGCTACGAGGTAGTCACCCTGTCCAGCAAGGGGATTGGGGATTTGGTCAGTTATCTGACGTCCAGCCATGGGGTGCGGCCTGCCACGCTGGGCAAATCGCAGCGGCGTACCTATTTCTACCCCTCGTTGATCGAGCAGTACCGTGCCACCTTGCCCCCAAAGGCTAAGGGATTGGTGTTTTGGTTTTATGAGGGGCATGTGCTCAGCCGGCAAGAGCTCTCCTACCTGGTGAAGCTGAGCCAAGAAGATAAGGGCGTGAAATTTGTGGTGGAGCTGGGTCGAGAGCGGTCAATTCGCTGGCAACCTCTGCAGAGTGCCTGAGGATCTGCCCAGATGCCTCGAAAATTCTTTGCTACCATCTCAAGTAGGCGGCCTGCAGCCCAGACTCCCATCCTGCCGGTGGCTTTCCGTGTCTGTGACCTTGCCGAACGTCTCGCTGCAACAGGGTACTTGGTTTAAGCTAATCTGTGGCGCAAGTTTCCACCACTTGCCGTCGATTCGAGAGCTCTCTTTTCTCTACACGCTGGCCGGTGCCGATTGCATTGACGTTGCCGCCGATCCGGCCATTGTGCAAGCTGCCCAACAAGGGATCCGGCGGGCCCAGGCGGAGGATCCCCAGGTGGGATCCCCCTGGTTGATGGTCAGCGTCAACGACGGCGAAGATGTGCATTTTCGTAAGGCGGTGCTGGTGGATCCCGTCTGTCCTGCCGACTGTCCGCAGCCCTGCCTAGCTGTTTGTCCACCCCACGCCTTGATCCGGGCAGGCGCTTCCACCCAAGTCCACATCCGGGCAGAGCTCTGTTACGGCTGTGGCCGCTGTGAGCCAGTGTGTCCCCACCAGCGCATTGCCACCCAGGGCTATCAGGTTGCGGCGGCGGAGATCCTGCCGTCCTTGCTAGAGCTGGGGGTTGAGGCGGTGGAAATCCACACCCGTATTGGTCGGCAAAGTCAATTCGCGCAATTGTGGGGATCCCTAAAGCCCTGGCTGCGGCGGCTGCGGGCCGTCTCGATTAGCTTTAACGATGGCCCCGGTTTGGAGGCTTATTTACGGGATCTGCTGGCCTTGATGGATCCCCTGCCGGAGGTGTTGATCTGGCAGGTGGATGGCCGGCCCATGAGTGGAGACATTGGAGCTGGCACCAGCAAGGCCACCCTAAAGTTGGCCCGCAAGGTGTTGGATATGGGCCTGCCTGGCTATGTGCAACTAGCAGGAGGAACCAATGGGCAAACGGTGTCGCTGTTGGATCCCTGTTGGCCGGTGGCGGGTGTGGCCTTCGGCAGCTATGCGCGACAGTTGGTGGCCGCCTATTTGGAGGGGGGATCTGGATTGGCAGGCGGGATCCCATTGGCCAAACAGTTGGTGCAGCAAGTGAAGCGACGAGCGGTGGCCCCCAGACAAACCTGTTTTTCCGGTGTTTAACAACGTTGCTTAACCATGAGTTTCTCAGTACAGCCCTTCAACCCGTCGGCGAATCTGGAAAGTGCTCCGCACCGCCTAAGCAATCGCACCCCTTTTCTTGGCCAAGTCCACTACAACGACGATTTGAACAAGCTTCTGGATGTTCTGCCCGCCCCCATTCGCCAGCGCCTGGAGCAGCATCCCCAGTTGGATCAGTTGGTGGAGGTGGTGCTGGATTTGGGCCGCCGCCCGGAAGCCCGCTTCCCCGGCTTTGCCGATTACCTCTCGGAGGAGGTAGTCACCCGCGCCGACCTGGATCTGGTCATCAGCCAAGTGGGAGAGTTTAGCGGCGACAACCGGGCTGGCATTGCCTCAACTCTGCACCGGATCAGCGCCATTCGCAACCGCCAGGGCACGATCATCGGCCTCACCTGTCGGGTAGGGCGTTGCGTTATCGGCGTCATCAGCATGATCCGCGATTTGGTAGAGCAGGGCCGCTCGATGCTGTTGCTGGGCCGCCCAGGGGTGGGCAAAACCACCGCCCTACGGGAAATTGCCCGCGTGCTGGCGGACGAGCTGCACAAACGGGTCATCATCATCGACACCTCCAACGAAATTGCCGGTGATGGCGACGTGCCCCATCCAGGGATTGGCCGGGCCAGGCGCATGCAGGTGGCCAGTCCGGAGCTGCAGCACAAGGTGATGATCGAGGCGGTGGAAAACCACATGCCGGAAGTGGTGGTGATCGACGAGATTGGCACCGAGTTGGAGGCTCTGGCCTCCCGCACCATTGCCGAACGGGGGGTGCAACTGGTGGCCACTGCCCACGGCAACCGCATCGACAACCTAATCAAAAACCCCACCCTTTCGGATCTCATAGGCGGGATCCAATCCGTCACGCTGGGAGACGAAGAGGCGCGGCGGCGGGGCTGCCAGAAGAGTGTCCTGGAGCGCAAAGCCCCCCCCACGTTTGAGATTGCGGTGGAGATGCTGGAGCGGGATCGCTGGGTCATCCACGAAGATGTGGCGGCCACTGTGGATCGCCTCCTGCGCAACCGCGAGCCACTGGTGCAACTGCGCAGCCTGGACGAACGTGGCCAAGTGGTGATCGAGCGCCCCACCCTGTCTGGCCCCCAGTGGCCCCCCCCTGCCGGCAGCACCCCGTCCCCGACGCGGGAGCGAGGGGGATGGCACCGTTCTGGGCGGATGGAAGCTTTGCCCTTAGAACCCAGCGAGACTCGTTTGCGCCAGCCTGGTGAATCTGGCTCGCCCTCGGCCAAAGGGGAGGAATCCGTCCCGCCAGCAGCAGCGGGATCCCGTCCTGAGCCGCAAGTTATGGCCAGCCCCAAGGCAGAGTCCAGGTCTGAGGAGGAAGAGGATGCCGACTGGGAGGAACCTGCGGCAGCGGCCCTGGCAGAACGGCAACGGGGCCTGGATGGGCTGCTGAGGATCTATCCCTACGGGGTTAGTCGCTTCCACCTGGAGCAGGTGATCCAAACTTTGAAGCTGTCGGCGGATGTCACCAAAGACCTGGATGAGGCCGATATTGTTTTGGCTTTGCGATCCCAGGTGCGCAGCCGCTCCAAGATCCAGCAACTGGCCCACGCCCGCCAGATCCCGATTCACACCGTCAAGGCCAATACTCTGATCGCCCTTGCCCGCGCCCTGCGTCACATCCTCAACATCGAAAGCGAGGACGGCTCTGATTCTGACCTGGAGCTGTTCATTCGGGCCAGCTCGGGCGACGAAACGGAAGCCTTGGAGGAGGCCCGCCTGGCGGTGGAGCAGATCGTCATTCCCAAGTCCCAGCCGGTGGAATTGCTGCCCCGCTCCCCTCTAATCCGCAAGCTGCAGCACCAGTTGGTGGAGCACTATCACCTGCGGGCCCAGAGCTTTGGCGAAGAGCCCAACCGTCGCCTGCGCATCTATCCCAACTAGCTCCAGCCAGGGTTCCTCAGGCCAGCAGGGATCCAGCGATCATCCCTGCCAAGAGAATGAAGCCCTGGAGGACGTTTTGGCCGAAGATGGCCATGTAGAGAGTGGGAGGGGGATTGACCTGGTGGAGCTGCCAGGTTTGCCGGCCCCAGAGGGCGGCGGCAACTGCCAAGCTGAGGAAATAGACCGCGTGCAACTGCAGGCTGATCCCCACCCCTAAGAGGGCAAGGGCGGCGCCCAAGAAAAATAGCCCCACCGCCGTCGGCGTCTGTCGCCCAAAAAAGCGGGCGCTGGAGTGGATCCCGGCCCGCTCGTCGTCCTCCCGATCCGATAGGGCATAGACCGTATCAAACCCTAATGTCCACAACACCGTGGCCAGCCACAGCCAGCCCAGCCCCTCCTCCCACAGGGGCTTCTGGGGATCCTGGCCGCTCACCGCCGTCCAACTGATGAGCACGGCAAATCCCCAAGCCAGGGCTAGCACCAGTTGGGGCACCGGGAACACCCGCTTGGCCCCCGGATAGAGCAGGATCACCGGCACCGCCGCCACGCAGAGGGCAAAGCTGACCGGGTTGAGAAAAAGCGCCAGCCCCGCCGCACAGGCCAAGGTCAGCAGCGCCATCACGATGCCGACGGCAACGGTCAATTCGCGGCTGGCCAGGGGGCGGTTGCGGGTGCGCTCCACCAAGGGATCCAAATCCCGATCCCAGAGGTCGTTGATCACACAGCCTGCCCCGCTGGTGGCTAAGCTGCCCAAAACCAGGATCCCAACCAGCGGCCAAGGCGGCGTTCCCCGTCCGGCCAGAAAAGCCCCCCACAAAGCCGGGATCATCAAAATCAACCGCCCTGCCGGCTTGTGCCAGCGCAACAGCCGTAAAATCGCTCCGCCAGTGGCCCAGAGGGCAGAAGGAGGGGCAGACATAGCCAGATCAAAAGAGGGCCAGTTGCCAAGGGGAATGGGGCTCCGCACCGATCTTAAATCATCCTGAACTGCCCTACCCTGGAACCCTTGTCGCCTCCCTCGCCGTCTTTCCTTTTTGGCCAGCATTTGGCTCCTCTTTTCCCCCTATTGGCCAGCCTGAGAAGTTTGATATCCTAGCGGGGGGCTGCTGTTGAGGATGATGAACTTTGCTCCTTTTCCTCTGTGAGGCCGTTCGCGCAAACGAGACGGAGTCTGCCATGCAAGCAACCCTTTCCATGACCAGTCAACTTCCCCAAGTTCAAGTCAAGGAAGCTTCTCCCCTGCTGGAGACTCTGCTAGTGGTGGATGATGAGGACGCAATTCGAGAAACCGTTGCCCTTGCCCTTGAAGAACAAGGATACCGAGTTTTGCAAGCAGTGGACGGTCGAGAAGCGCTAGAGCTGGTGCATACAGCCGAGCGGCTGGACTTGATGATCCTCGATCTAATGCTGCCCAGTTTGAATGGCTTGGATCTATGCCGTCTGTTGCGTAGGGAGGGTAACACCCTCCCCATTTTGATGCTGACAGCCAAAAGCAGCGAGACCGACCGGGTGATGGGCCTGGAGCTGGGGGCCGACGACTACCTAACTAAGCCTTTTGGGATGCGGGAGCTGATTGCCCGCTGTCGCTCCGTGTTGCGCCGTCGGCAGCAGGCCTACGCCAGCGAGGCCATGGTGCTCCGCTACGGGGATATTTGCATGTTTACCCAGGAGTGCCGGGTGTTGGTGCGGGGGGTGGAGGTGAGTCTCTCGCCCAAGGAGTTTCGCCTGTTGGAGCTGTTCATGTCCAATCCCCGCCGCGTTTGGACGCGGGAACAGCTTCTGGAGCGGGTTTGGGGATCCGACTTCATGGGCGACAGCAAGACCGTGGATGTCCACATCCGCTGGCTGCGGGAAAAGCTGGAGGTGGATCCCAGCAACCCAGAGTATTTGGTGACAGTGCGCGGATTCGGCTATCGCTTCGGCTAGGTTTGGGAGCTTCTCTCGCGCCAGCGGCGGGCAAAGGAAAGGGCTTCGGCACGGGTTTGGATCTGACCCGAAGCCTGGGCTTCCTGGAGATCTTGCAATAACTGGCCCACCCAAGGTCCGGGTTTAGCACCCAAGCTGTGCAGCAGGTCGCGGCCATCCAGCAAGGGCACCAAATGGGCCAGGGGATCCTGGGGATCTTCGTAGCGCTGCAGCCAGGACTCTATCTTTTGGGGGCTGCTGCCGGTCGCTGCCGCCAGCAGGGCTAGGCCGCCGAAGAGGGATCCCGCCTGGTGATAGAGCCGCCACTGTTGGCTGGGTGAGGGGGAGTGGGTTAGGAGCGGCTGGAACTGGGGCAGAAGCTGGTGCAGCTTTTGAATGGCCCGCATCTCTGCCCGGCTGAAGCGCAGCCGTTCCAGCTCAGCTTCCACCGTCTCGGCGGGGGTGCCCGCCGGATCCCACAGTAGGGCTGCCACCACCGTTGCCAAGAGGGCGCTGCGCCGATCCGCCAAAGGCTGGGCCAGCTCCGCCAGCGTGCGGGGATACTGGAGCTGCCAGATCTCGGCCCATTGCCACACCGCTTGGGCCTGGGCAAAGCCGGGGCTCTGGGGCGTTAGGCGGGGCAGCCAAGCCACCAGCAACCCTGCCGCCACTGCCGCTTGCAGGTGGGCCAGGCCCGGGATCCCCGTCTCCAACAAGGTCACCACCTCGGCCCGCACCCGTTCTGCCGCCACATTGGCCACAAGGGGGGCCCGCTGGCGAATCGCCTCTGCCGTGGCCGGATCCAGCGCAAACCCCAGTTGGGCTGCCTGGCGATAGGCCCGCAACAGCCGCACTGGATCGGCGCTGAGGTTGTCGGGGTGAACCATACGCAGGCACCCCTGGTCAATATCTGCCCGACCGCCCGTGGGATCCAACAGTTGCCCCTCCTGCAGCTCCAGGGCCAGGGCGTTGCAGGTGAAGTCCCGCTGCTGCAGATCCGCCTCCGGGGTGGGGCCCACCTGCAGGGCTACGTCCACCGTCGCCGCCGTGGGGGTGGAAGCCCCTCCTTGGCCCAGCACGATGCGGGCAATCTGTCGCTCCGCATCCAGCACCACAAAGCCGGCCTTCAGCCGCCGCGCCACCCCCGCTGCCCACCCCACGGGATCGGCTGGACACATTAAGTCCAGATCCAGCGCCGCCTTGGGGTCTCCAGCCTGGCCCCGCAGCCAAGCTAGGTAGGCATCCCGCAGGGATCCCCCCACCCAGTAACTCCCCTGGGGCAGCCACTCTTTGGGAAAGGGCAGCTGTTGGTAGAAATAGGTCAGCAGCCACTCGGTCAGCAGGGCTTTGCTCATCGATTGGGTATAGCGGGGAGACTTCCTAGATGGATTTGAAGGGCTAGGATCCCCAGGCTGCCCACAATGGCTTTGGGGGATTTGGCCCTTGCTTGCCCAGACCTGCTCGCGGCCTCGCCGGATCCCTTTTGCCTAACGCTCCAGCAGTGAGCCGCCCACCGCCGCCGGCGCAAACGCAGGCGCTGAAGTGAGCAGATGGGGCCGCACCAGCGCCACCAGGCCGGCAATAAACAGGGGATCGGCATTTAGCGCTGGCACGCGGCGAAACTCGCGGATCCCAGTCTGGTGGGCCAGCTCCCGATACTCGATGTCGATCTCCTGCAAAGTTTCGATGTGCTCCGACACAAAGCTAATCGGCACCACCAGCAGTTGCTTTACTCCCTGAGCGCCCAGTTCCGGGATCACTGTCTCGGTGTAGGGCTGCAGCCAGCGCACGGAGCCCACCCGACTTTGATAGGAGAGGGTGTAGCGATTGGGGCGCCCAACTTCCCGCCAGATGAGCCGGACACAGGCCTCCATCTCCTGCTGGTAGGGATCCCCGGCCTGGGTGACATAGCTTTCGGGAATGCCGTGGGCGCTAAAGAGCACGTGAACGCTTGCTGGATCTGCAAACGCATCCAACTGCTGCCGGATGGCCCTAGCCATGGCCTGGACATATTGGGGCTGATCGTACCAAGAGCAGATCTGGCGGCGCTCGATGCGAGCCAGCTCCGGATCCTCGGCCCAGAGGTGATCCAGGAGTTTGAAGCTGGAGCCGGTCGTGCTGATGGAATACTGCGGGTACAGGGGCAGCACCACCAGGCGGGTAATCCCGTCCGACTTGATCTGCTGCACCACGGACTCGATCAGCGGGTGCCAGTAGCGCATGGCCACATACACCGGCACATCGTAGCCCTCCGCCACCAGTTGGGCCTGCAGCTTTTGCGCCTGTTCAGCGGTGATGCGCCGCAGGGGGGATCCGCCCCCAATAGCCGCGTAGTTGCGCCGGGATTTGGGAGCTCGCAGCGTGGAGATAGCCCAGGCAAACGCCCCCTGCAAAAACGGAAAGGGTAGACGGATTAGCTCCGGATCGGCAAAGAGGTTGTAGAGAAAGGGCTGCACATCAGCCTGGGTCTCTGGTCCCCCCAAGTTCAGCAGGAGCACGCCGCTTTTGGACATAACAAAGCTCAATATCCTTCTCTATCCACTGTAGGCGGTCTTATCCCACCTCCGGAAAGTGGCCTTAAGTTTTTTGCAGCCCTTCTCATTAGTCCAACCCAACAGCCAAAAAGGGGATCCCAACTCACACTGGGATCCCTGCCGGCAGCACACCCTCCTTCCAGAGGATTTAGAACTCTCGACCGCGGTAGACCCGCTGCAGCGCCAGCTTGACGGGATAACGATCGAGATCGGCCAAGTTCAACTTCAGACGCAGCGTATTGAGCAGCCTCCAGTAGGGGGGCACAAAGACTCGTTCGGTGCCCAGTTCGGGGAAGGGCTCGCCCGCTGCTGTTTCCACCCAGCAGCCGCGGTAGCGAACCGGCTGAGCTCCCCTGTGAAGGGCGCGGAGAGGGTGGCCGGGATCGACCGTCAAGCCGCGAAACTGGATTGCCCCTGGACGAGAAGCTTGCCGGTAGCACAGGTAACGGGCCCAAAGCTGGGCCAGCCCCTCCGGCAAAGTCTCAGGACGAACGTGGAAGCGCTCCGGCAGCAGGCGGTCGTTGAAAAAGCCGACAAGTGCAGACCAAGCTTGCCAGAGAAAAGCTCCCAAGAGGCGAGCAAAGAGAGATGGCAAGATCTTCATGGCAGAGGCCAAAAATCACTGTGGGTGGGAATTGCTGTCGATTATATCAACCCCGATCCTGCAAGATGCTCATCCTAAACAGTTTCCCTCTCACTGGGAAGCAGAGGCGGGCTTGCGGCTAAGCGCGTTGAGCCAGCCAACTTCATCGACTACAATAAGCGCAATGCTTAGGTGCCGTTTAATAAATTCTGAAAGCGCACCAACAAGCAGACTCCAGAACCACTGCACTAAGGGGATCGACGGATTATGACCTGGCGCGGCGACATCACTCCCATGGATCGGCTGTGGGGATCCCTTCCCTACCTTTTGCCGTTGGTATCGGCTCTGCCCTTCGGCTTTGTGCCCTCTGGTTTGTTTCAATCTCTGCCAGGTTTGATCCCCATTTTTAGTCCGCTGCTGCGTTTGCTGCCTCTGGCCACGGGCTGGCTGGGCATGGGGCTGTTTTTTGCCCTACTCTTTTTCGTAATCCGCAACGGCCGCGTCGCCCATTTTGTTCGCTTCAACACGATGCAGGCGCTGCTGCTCAACATTGCCCTGTTTTTGGTGCAAGTGTTGATGCAGGTGTTCGCTATGCTCTTTGGCAGCCTTGGTTTGGCAGCGCTTGTTAGCATTTTGGCCACCACTGCCCTGCTTGGGGTAATCGCTGTCACCCTTTATGCTTGGGTGCAGAACGTGCGCGGTCACTATGCCGAGGTGCCGGTGCTCTCCGATGCCGCCTATGCTTGGATTCGCTACTAACAGTTCTCAAGTTGAGGGCTTGGTTGCTGATTTGACGACTTCACTGGAGCCTGAGCCGGCTGTTGCAGCTTTCAAGGATTGCAGGAGGCTGGGGTGCCGTCGGATTTGACCTCTGATGTTGGCCCAACCCTCACCCACCTGGACGCTTCCGGTCGGGTACAGAGGGTGGAAGTGGGACATCAGCCCCTGGCTGCCCGTTTGGCCACTGCCCAAGGGCAGGTACGTAGGCCAGAAAGGACTTTAGAGGCCATTTTGGCCAGTCAAGGGCCCAAAGGGAATGTGGTGGAAGCGGCTCGGCTGGCCGGGATCATGGCCGCCAAGCGCACTGCCGATCTGATCCCGCTGTGTCATCCTTTCCCCTTGACCAGCATCACCGTGGATCTGGATCCGGATCCCCACCTGCCCGGCTTTCTGATCACCGCTACGGCAAAAACCACAGCTCAGACCGGAGTGGAGATGGAGGCTTTGACGGCGGTTGCAGTGGCTGCCCTCACCCTGTACGACATGGCCAAGGCCTTGGAAAAGGCGATGGTGATCGAGAATATCCGCCTGTTGCGCAAGTATGGGGGAAGTTCCGGGCCTTCTGGGTTCGATCAGAATAGACCGTCCCAGTGAGATGTTGAAGAGGTTGCACCAACCGGGAGGGCTTATCGGGATCGCGCTGCTGGCCGGGGTGCTGGCACTGCTCTGGCCAATGCTGCAGCGGGGCTACCCCATCACCCATTCCACCCACTTCAATCTCAATTGGGCCTTCCAGTATCAGCGCCAGTTTTTCGGCGGGCAGTTTTACCCCCGCTGGCTGGAGTATTCCAACTTTGGCTATGGCAACCCCACCTTTGCCTTCTATCCGCCCCTGTGTATGGTGGCCACCCTGCCCTTTCGAGCCCTGGGGCTGGACATGCTCGGCTCTTTGGTGGCCAGCATGGGCCTAGCGATGGCGGTCTTGGGGCTGGGGCTGTACCTTCTGCTGCGGCAGGTGCTTCCTTGGGCTTTGGCGTTGGTCTTGGCCCTGCTGAGCATGGCCGGCCCCTATTGGCTGGTGGATATCTACCAAAGGGGAGCTATAGGGGAAGTGTGGGCCATTGCCGTCTCCCCCTGGGTTTTCTGGGCCTCGCTGCAGACGATCTGCCGGTTGCAGGCCCTTTGGCCGGTTGCGGCTTTGGCCTTGAGCTACGGCCTGCTGGCGCTGTCCCACCTGCCCACCTTGCTGGTGTTGACCCTGATTTGGCTGCCTCTGCCTTGGGTGGTGGGGGGAAGGGATCCCTTCTGGCCCAGGGTGGGGCGCTGCTACCTGGGGTTTGGGCTGGGGCTGGGGTGGACGGCGTTTTATCTGCTGCCGGCCTTTTGGGATCAGCGGCATGTCCAGGTGGATTTTGTCAACTTTGCCGACGAGTATACACCCCACCATCGTCTGATGGTGAGCGGGCTCATGCAGCTGCAGCCGCGCTGGACAGAGCACTGGTTTGAGAGCAACCTGGTGGGGTACTGGGTTTGGATGGCGGCGGTTCTGGGAGGGGTTGGGATCCTGGTTTTTCTAGAATGGCTGGCCCGCCGGTCGGGGAGGAGTTTCTCCTGCCAGGAAAGTGGCGCTGCCGAATCTCTTGCCAGAGCCACCCTGCTCTACAGCCTGGGAGCCAGCCTGGTGGCGCTGCTGATGATGACGGATCTGCTGGCTTGGCTCTACGAGTGGGTTTTGCCCCTGCGGCGGATTCAGTTCTCCTGGCGCTGGATGGCGGTGACGGCGGTAACCGTGCCTTGGCTAGTGGGATCTCTAGCTGGGTGGGGATGGGGGCACAAGCGCTGGCGGCTCCCTTTGCTGGTGGGGCTTGGCCTGGCCATGGCAGTCCAAACCTGGCAGGGCTTGCAACTGGTGTCCAAAGCCGGCTTTGATCCGCCGCTTGTCCAAACTTTTCAAGAACTCGCTGCAGCCAAGCAGTTCCCCAACGAGCCCCAAGAGCGGCCGGGCATTGCTTTCTTGCACATGCACTGGCGCTTTCCCGATGGGCTGGCGCTGGTGGATGCGCTGGAATACCGGCCCCGCCAGGCGACGCTGCCCATGCCGCCCCCACAGGTGGATCCGCTGCTGCAGTGGCAAGGCGAGGTAGAGGATCCGGCGGCGCGGCTCCAGGCGGAAGAGTGGCGCTACGGCTACCGTCGCTTTCGGGCGCTTAACCCCACCGGTCAGGAGCAAGCTGTAGTCTTGCGCACGTTTTACTACCCCGCCTGGCGGGTACAAATTGATGGACGGTTCAGAGCTGCTGAATACAACGAGCCAGGGCTGTTGCAAGTGCGGATCCCGCCGGGGGAGCACCGCGTGGAGGTGCGCTACTTGGGCACGGCGGCGGACTGGCTGGGCTGGATCCTGACCGGCGTGGCAGGAGTGCTGCTGGTGGAGCTGCGGCGGCTGCTCCGTCTGTTGGGGTTGAGGACAACAGAGGAGGCAACACCATGTTGAGTCGCGTGGCCGATTCCATCTACTGGCTCAACCGCTACGTGGAGCGGGCCGAGAACATTGCCCGTTTTATCGATGTCAACCTAAACCTCATCCTCGACTCACCTAGTGGCACAGCTCAGCAATGGGATCCCATCATCTTCACCACTGGGGATCAGGAGCTGTTTTACCAGCGCTACGGCCAGGCGACCCAGGAAACGGTGATCCAGTTTCTGGCTTTTGATAGGGATTATCCCAACTCGATTTTTTCCTGCTTGCGGCTGGCACGGGAAAATGCCCGCTCTGTGCGGGAGATCATTTCTTCGGAAATGTGGGAGCGGGTGAATCGCTTCTACTTAATGGTGAAGGAAGCTGCTCAACAGTGGCCGCATCTGAGCCAGCTCCACGATTTCTTCACGGAAGTCAAGCTGGCCAGCCATCTCTTTGCTGGGGTGATGGATGCCACCATGACCCACGGGGAGGGGTGGCACTTTGGACAAATCGGCCGCCTTTTGGAACGGGCCGACAAAACGGCTCGCATTCTGGATGTTAAGTATTTTATTTTGCTGCCTTCTGTACAGGATGTGGGCACGCCCCTGGATGAATTGCAGTGGATTGCTCTCCTAAAGTCGGCCAGCGCTTATGAAATGTATCGAAAATACAGCCGCCAACACCGCATTAACCCTAGAGAGGTGGCCTCTTTCCTGATTTTGGATCGGCAATTTCCCCGCTCCATTCAGTTTTGTCTCATTCACGCCGATCGCTCCCTACACCAGATTACTGGAACCCCTGCTGATACTTGGCGGGATCCCAGTGAGCGGACTTTGGGACGGCTGCGCTCTGAGCTGGATTATCTCACCATTGACGATATTATGGAGCAGGGCTTACACGAATTTCTCGACAAGTTGCAATTGCAAATGAATTACGTTGGCGATTGCATCTACGAAAGTTTCTTTGCCATTCGCCCTTTGCAGACGGCTGACCCCCCTCTGCTCCTGCAGCGCCAAGCTTAGCCGAAACCCCTCACCCCCAGCCCCTCTCCCAAAGGGAGAGGGGAGCTAGGCAAACAGGGTTTCTAGTTTGTCGGCAATGGCGGCAATCCAGGCTTGCTCCTGGCGGCTGAAGCTGCGGGGGGTGTCGCTGCCCAAGATGAGGCATCCCTTTTGGCCAATGGGCTGGCAGAGAACCGCCTGGGATCCGGGGGGCAGCAGGCCCTCGAACTCGGCGCGGGCCGGGAACAGTTTCAAATCCACCAGATAGACGGGCCGTCCGGTCTGCAACACCCGCTGCAAGACGCTCTGGGGCCGGATGGAGGGCAACTGGCCGGGGCTGGCCAGGATCCCCCGCTGCAGGAGGGTGCGCCCCTCCACCCAGATCACTACTGTGCGGGCAGCCGTGGTGCTAAGGAGCGTGTGGGAGGCCCAGGCCAGCTCCAGTTTTTCCCTCTCGGAAAGATCCGGATCCCAGTCACAGCCTGGACTCCCCTGTAGGGTAGATGCCTGGGGGGGACGGGGCTGGATCTGCTGCCACAGCAGGCCGGTCAAGATCAGAATGGCGCTGAGGAGGATCCCTAAGGCATCAGAGCGGGACTGGCTGGCCAGCAACTCCGGCGTAAACGCCAGCCGGTTAATGACCAGGAGGGTGCTGCCCAAAAGGCCGGTTACCAAAGGCAACCGCCTCACCCAGCGATTGGGATCCTGGGAAGCTGGAGTGGATTTGACCCTCAAAGCAGGGGTATCTGAGCGCTCGGTAAGTCCAGTCTAGAGCTATCCAAGACATCAGAGACGGCTCCAAATGCCAAGGCGCTCTTGGCGAGCTTTCTTTTCAAGGCCGCGGAAGTAGCTGTCGTATTTGATGTTGTGGCTGTAGGGGATGATGCGGGCCAGGCCGTTGCGCACGAGCATGGCGTTCATCTGCTGGCCCTCCAACCAGACGTAGGCCTCCACCAGGCCGGTGGCATCGACGTTGCGCAGCAGCTTATCCCCTTCCAGCTTGACGGTGCGGCGGAGGATGCGCTCGCGCATCAGCTCAGTAGCTTGCTGATAAAAGGGATCCTCCTCTGGGCGGAGGCCCTGGATGCCGGCCAAGCGGATTAGGCGCAGTTTCTGCTCCCCTTCGATTTGCACCACCAGCGTGTCGCCATTCACCACCCTCACCACCACTGCCGCGGGGTAGCGATCGAAATAGTGGTTGTCGAAGTAGAAGGGGGTGTCGGGCACCACTCGCCGCTCCCCCGATCCGTGGCCAGGAAGGACGGGCAGGGCCAGGAGCCATCCCAACACCGCCGAGCCAAAAGCAATACGCCGGAACCTCATCTTCTCCCCCTTGCGATCCCCTTCTCCCCTAGGGCGTAATGGTAGCGGCAACTCCCTGGAAGACAACCCCTTGCAAGGGATTCGGATCCAATGGCCAGTCTTGGAGATGGGGAGCCCTTTATGAATGAGGGTTCTGGGCGAGCAGCTCCCGATCTAGGGGCAGAGGGGCAACCGGCTGGGTGAGAGTAAACTGGCCGCTGACAATCCACTGTTTAAGGATCTCGGCAACTTGCATTGAGCGGCGCAGGCTGGCCAGGGGAGCAGTGCGCACCTTGCGGCCGTTGAGGGTGATGTGGCCGGATTTGAGCTGGGCATAGCTCACCAGGCCAAAGGTGGGCCGCACCCGCCGGGGGATAGAAAAGTCGATCACCGGCGCCACCAGTTCCTCATCCCGGACAGCAATGGACTCCAGATCGGCAGGGGAGAGGATGGGGATGGGGATCCCCACCCCCAACATCAAGCTGGGGCCGTAGTTGCGGAAGTAGCAGCCCCGCACCCATTCCGCTTGCATCTGTTTGGCGTCACCAATGAGGGCCAAGGTGGCTGCTGGGCCAATGGGGGTTTGGTTGGGCAGCCGTTTTTGCCGCGGGAAGTGTTGGGTGCCTTCCCAAGCTACATAGCCGATGCCCCCTCCTAGGAAGATGCGGCTACCGATCCCCACCCGGCGCAGGAGGGGGTCGTTGAGGAGGGGGGAGAGCTCACCTGGGTTGGAATAGACGGCATTGCCCAGGTTGGGTTCCAACAGGCCCAAATAGGTGTACAAGGGCCGATCCCCACCGTTGACGCCGACAATGAAGTTTTGGTAAGCGTTGCGAGGGTTGAACAAGTAGAACTGGTTCAGCTGATCCCGCGTCAGAGTGGTCTCGTAGTCGGCCCGGGGATAGCAGTCGGTTACCTGGCCAATGGCCCGCAGGTGCACCCGCTTGCCGGCCACCAGATCGGCGATGACGTGGCCGCCTCCATAGGGGTGCTCGGCTTGCTCACTGGGCTGGGCCGCCCCAATGTAGAGATCGACAGCCCCAAAGCCGGCATAGGCTGGCACCCCGTTCAACCAGGCTTGGCGAATCTTAATGGGCGGATCCGTATGGCCCAGGTTGAGGATTGCCCCTGACGACTCCATTGGCTCAAAGGTACCGGTGGTTACCACATCCACCTGCTCAAAAGCCTGCTCAATGCCCAGGGTGGCCAGCTTGGCTTTGGCCTCTAGGGCCGTCCACACCCGCACCTGGCCTTGGGCAATGCGCCGATTAATTTCTGCCAGCGTTCTCTCCATTGCCTCGCAAGGAATGGCGACAAATAGTCCGGGCAGACTTCTGCCCGCTGAGAAGCTAGGGTAGCTTGGAGGGGCTTTCCAGGGATGGCCGCTCAGTACCCTTTCAGGGCTAGGTTGGGCGTTTGCAAGGCGGCTTCCACCCGCTGCACCTGGGTTTTGAAGCTGCCATCCGGCTCCAGCCATATCTGCCTTAGGGCCGGAGGGATCACGTCCAGGCTAAACCGAGAGCTCTTGGGGCAAAATTGCACACAGGTGGAGGGGCAGGCCAAGTAATCAACCCCCTGGCGGCGGCAGTGCAGCTCTTGATGAATGTGGCCAAAGATCACCAAGCGGATGTGGTCGAACTCGTCCAAGACCTGAAACAGCCGCTCTGGCTGCTGCAGGGCGCTTTGATCCAGCCAATCGGAACCTACCGAAAAAGGGGGGTGATGCAGGGCCAAGAGAACATGGTTCTGGGCAGCCTGGCTGCGCTGCAGCTCTTGGCGGAGCCACAGCAAGGTGCGATCCGTTAGGTAGCCGCTGTCTTTGCCCGGCACCAGAGAGTTCAATAAAATGAAGCTCCAGTTCTCTCGACTGAAGCTTTTCTCCCCGTGTACTCGCTCGGCGCGGAGCTCTGAGTTCATGTTATGAAGGCGATCGTGGTTCCCCGCCAGCCAATAGGTGTCGATGGGAAGAGCCTGCAGATGCTCTCGCAAACGGGCGTAGGCGGCGGCGCTGCCATCTTGGGCGAGATCCCCAGTGAGCAGCAGCAGATCGGGCAAGGGATCCAAGGCGGCAATCGCCTTTTGCACCTGCAGAAAAGAGGTTTCCGTGTCCACCCCCAGCAGTCGCTGGTGCGGCTTGGCAAACAGATGCAGGTCACTGATCTGAACCACGTATACGGTCATAGAGAAGGGGGATAGGAGTCCATCTCTGCAGGTTTAAAACATTAACGTTTTAGCACCAGATGCCTCAGCCGGGATCGGCAGGCAACTCCATCGGGAAGGCTCAGCTTTAACTTGCCCAAGTCCACCCCGCCCGGTTCAACCCCTTGAGAAAATCTTCTAAGGAAAAGCTTCAGGAAACATTCAGAGAACGGCCCACATTCCTGAAGGCGGCCTGCACCTGGGGCCAGCGGGATTCTTGGGTGGAGGCCGTCAGAGTATAGAGGCGATGGTGGCGCACGGTTACCGTCACTATCTCGTGGCGGAGCTGGGATCCCAGGTCAGTTTGGTATTCAAACAGGTAGTAAGGCTGGCCTTGCCGCTCAAAAGCTTCGGCGGCCAACAACTGGGTCGAGCGACCGGATCCGGCGGGGGCGATGATCTTCTCCGCCACCAATTGCCCCACCTCATCCGGGCCACCCAGGTCGGCGATCGTCTCTCCCTTGTCAAAGGGGGCGATCATCAGGCTGACGTTCTCCGTCTCGTACACCAAGTCGCGCAGAAGCACCGCTGGCCCTTTCCCTGGCCCCAAGTTCACCGCCACCATGCCGTTGGGATAGGCAAAGGCAAAGGCCCCGCCAGGATCCCTGTAGGCGCGCAGGTTGGAGCCTGCGGAGCAGGCACTGGTGAGCAAGCTGAGGCAAACACAGAGCAGTAACAACACCCCAGAGAGCCGCTGTCCTAATTGGGCAAAATGCCCACCTTGTGCTGCTGACATACCGGGATCCTCCGCTCAGATTGGTTACCCATCCCAATCATCCTAATATGGGCGCCTCCTCTCTAACCAGCGAAAAAAAGAACCTAGAAGTTCTTCAGCGGGATCCGTTCTGGTAGTGGCGGGAGCGCAACACCAGCACATCCGAGAGCTGGCGCAATTGACTCTGAACTTGGTCGAGCTGTTTTTTGTCCCGCACATCAATACAGAGATCGATTAGGGCCGTGCGGTTGGCAAAAGTCTGCACCCTAGCATTGCGCACATTGATGCTTTGATCCGAGAGACGGGAGAGGATGTCCCGCAGCACGCCAACGCGGTCAATGACCTCCAGGCGCAGTTCCACGGGGTAGATCTGGGTGCTCTGCCGCAGTTGCTCCTCATTCCAGCGCACTGGCACGAGTCGATCGCCCGGAACTTGAGCCACCCGCGGACAGTCGCGATGATGAATGGTGATGCCCTTGAAGCGGGTGACCACGCCCAGGATGGGATCCCCTGGCAGCGGGTTGCAGCATTTGGCCAACTGGTGCTTCAGGCCCTCCACCCCTAGGATGGGAGATTGGGATCGGCTAGAACCTCGGCCCCCATCGGCCCGCGGCAGCAGCAGCTTGGCTTTCTCAAGGGATCCCTCCTCGGGTGGGGGAGAGACGGCTGGCTTGCTTACCTCCTGCAGCCGATGGATTACCTGTGTGGGGGTTACCTCTCCATAGCCCAGCGCCGCCAGCAAATCTTCCACGCTGCTATAGTTGAGCTTCTCAGCAACCTTTTGCATGCGCTCTGACTTGAGCAGCGCATCGAACCCCGTTTTGCCCAGCTCCCGCTCCAGCAACTGCCGGCCGCGGGCAATATTTTGCTCGCGATTGGAGCGCTTAAACCACTGGCGAATGCGGTTGCGGGCTGAACTGGTGGCGACAAAATTAATCCAGTCCAGGCTGGGGTGGGCATTTTTGTGGGTGATGATCTGCACAATGTCGCCGTTGCGCAGGCGGGTATCCAAAGGCACAATCTTGTTGTTTACCCGCGCCCCAGCGCAGTGATCCCCAATTTCGGAGTGAATGCGATAGGCAAAGTCCACCGGGCAGGATCCCTGGGGCAGGGCCAGCAAGTCTCCTTTGGGCGTGAAGACGTAAACCTCGCTCTCAAATAGGTTCTCGCGAATGGTGTCCAGGTATTCTTTGTCGTCCTTGAGGTCGTTTTGCCACTCCAACAGTTGCCGCAGCCAGGTAAAGCGCTCTTCCTCGGGCTTTACGGGGGTGCTGCCGGCTTCTTTGTACTTCCAGTGGGCGGCAATGCCGTATTCCGCCACACGGTGCATCTCTTCGGTGCGGATCTGCACTTCCACCGGTCGGCCCTGTAGGCCAATCACAGCCGTATGCAAAGATTGGTAGCGGTTGGCCTTGGGGAGACCAATGTAGTCTTTGAAACGACCTGGAATGGGGCGAAAACAGTTGTGAACAACCGCCAGCACCCGGTAGCATTCACTCACGGTTTGCACGATAACCCGCACCGCCAGGAGATCGTAGATCTCGTGAAATTCCTTGCGCTGCTGCTGCATCTTGCGGTAAATGCCGTACAGGTGCTTGGGCCGCCCGCTAATCTCAAAGTGCTCTAGCCCCGCTTGAATGAGGTGCTTGCGCAGCTCTTCAATAAACGCTTGGATCTCTGCCTCTCGCTCACTGCGCTTGGCGTTGACCAGCTCTTGGATCTGGCGATAGGCTTCGTGGTCCAGGTACTTAAAGGCCAAGTCTTCCAGTTCCCACTTGAAATGCCAGATCCCCAGCCGGTTGGCTAGAGGCGCAAAGATCTCCATAGTTTCGGCTGCAATCTGTTTTTGCTTGTGGGGGGGTAGATATTGCAGCGTGCGCATGTTGTGCAGGCGATCCGCCAGCTTGACCACAATGACCCGAATGTCTTTGGCCATGGCCACAAACATGCGGCGGAAGTTTTCCGCTTGCTGCTCGGTTTTGCTGGAGAAATTAAACTTAGAAAGCTTGGTTACCCCCTCCACCAGCAGGCGAACCTCAGGGCCAAACTCGGCCTCTAGGGCCTCCAGGGTAACTTCCGTATCTTCCACAACATCGTGCAGAAGGCCAGCAGCTACAGTAACGGCATCGCCCCCCAGCTCCCGCAGCAGGCTGGCCACGGCCACTGGGTGGGCGATGTAGGGATCCCCTGATTTCCGCTTTTGGCCCTTGTGCAAGCAGTAGGCAAACTCGAAGGCTCGGCGCAGCAAATCTGCCTCTTCGGCCGTGTAGGATCGCAGCCCATCGCCGAGATCTTCAGCGCCTGAAAGCAAAGCCCGCAGCCATCCCGGCACCTCAAAATCAAGGCTATTTAGGTCAAAGCCTCCTTCTAAACTGGTGGCCACAGCAGGCTGACCCATGGGAACCTGACAAGAAGGATGGTTTAACTGCTACCTATAGTATCGATCACCGAAGTTCCTTACAGCTTATCCTCGACCTGGCTGCAGGCAGGTTAAGGGAAAAAGCTGCGAAAAAATGCAGCAAAGACGGGCTATTGATGCTAAGCCCGCCCCTAACCGTGGGGAAAAAGCTAATTGGAGTTAACGTTCTACACCTATCCTATCACTTACCCTACAGCATTCCGTAGCAAGATATACATACCAAGATCTGGTGGAGCTAGCCTCCTGCCAGAGTGCTAGGAGGTGGGAGGGAGTTGCAAAGCCAGAGGCCCTAGCCAACCCTTGCGATAGTCGTTGAGAATTTGCCTTGCTGCTCGCTCGGTATCGCCTCGGTAGCGCCGTTGGGCCAGCTCCTGGATGGCTACGCTGCCAGGAGGGATCGGGTCGGACCAGCCGTAGCGCCGTTGCAGGAGGACTTGGGCCTGGGGCTGCACCTGCAGCAGTTGTTCCACGAAGTAGGCCGCCACGCCCTCAGGGTCGTAGGCGGCTGCGCCGATGTCATCGCAGATGGCCAGCAGCGTGGCTGCCCGTTGATCCGGCAGCGAAGGCGGGAGGATGCCCGGTGAGTCCAGCAAATCCAGCTCCCCTCCCAGCCGCACCCACTGCAGTTGCCGGGTTACCCCAGGGCGCGCGGCACTCTCGGTGGCCCGCCGTCCCAAAAGTCGATTCAGGAGGGCAGACTTGCCCACATTGGGAAAGCCCACCACCACTGCCCGGATGGCCCGCGGTCGCATGCCCCGCTGCTGGCGCCGCTCGTTTACCGACTGCCCCAGCTGTAAGATGGCTTGCTTGAGGCGAGGCACCCCCTCTCCCGATTGGCCATTGGTGGGATAGACAGGGATCCCTTGCTGGGAAAAATACTCCTGCCAAGCTCTGAGATCCCTGGCCTCGATGGCATCGGCTCGGTTAAGCGCCAAAAGGCGCGGCTTGTGCCCCAGCCACTTGTCTAGATCGGGATGGCGACTGGCCAGCGGGATCCGCGCGTCCAAAACCTCAATGACCACATCCACCCGCTGCAGTTGTTCCCGCAATTGGCCAATGGCCTTGGCCACGTGGCCGGGATACCACTGGATGATTGGAGAACTCATGCCAGCAGAACCTGGGATCGAACCCCAGAAGACTCTAAGCCAGGGGCAGGATCCACTCTAGCCTGTCCAGCTTGCTCCTCCTCGGCTCGACTAGCCAACGGAAGTAGAAAAGGATACAGGCAAAAGGCAGATGGCAGCCCCTTCCTACTTGTAGGCAAGCTAACGTTAAGGGATGTAACGGAGGAGGAACGATGGTCAAGCGCGTGCGGTTGGATCCCATTGCCCAAGTGTCGGAAGTGGCCACCAACAGCAACTTGCTCTCGGTGCTGCTGCAGGAAGAGCTGAATGTGTTGAAAGAGTGCGGCGGGCGCGGTCTCTGCGCCACCTGCCATGTGTACGTAAAAGAGGGGATGGAATCGCTCTCACCCATGACCCCGCGGGAGCAGCGTACCCTAGAGGTGATCACCAGCCGCCAGCCCAATTCCCGCCTAGCCTGCCAGGCGCGAGTTCTGGGGGAAGGGGTGGTGGTGGAATTGCCGGTGGGGATGTACATCAATGCCTTTAAGGATATCGAGGTGTTGATTGGGCGGCGGGCGGAGCAGCCCCTTTTGCACCCGATAACTGGCGCCGTTTTGGTGCAAGCGGGCAAGCTAATTACGCGCTCGGTGCTGGAGTCGGTGAAGGATTTGGATCTCAATATCCAAGAGGCTTTGGCCCGCAGCAGCCGAGATTTTTAGGGTTTTACCGCGTTTAAGGCCAGCTTAGCCAGTTTTGAGGAAGGCTCTATGGCCCCTGTGTTTCTTGGGATCGACCTGGGCACTTCGGGGATGCGGGTGGTAGCTCTCTCGGAAGCAGGGGAGATAGTGGGCAAAAGCGAGCGCTCCTGGGATCCCCCAGAAACCAATCCAGGCCGCTGGCTGCGCACCCTGAAGGCGCTGCTGGGCCACCTCAAAGCTCAACTGGGGGATCGCTACGCGATTGTTGCCCTCAGTGCCTGCAGCACCTCGGGTACAGTGCTGCCGGTGGACGGACGGGGCATGCCGCTGGATCAGGCCTGGCTGTATTCCGACCGGCGGGGCCAGGCCCAGGCTCAGCGCTTGGGGATCCCTGCCAGTTGGGGGCTTAGCCGCTGGCTGTGGTGGGCAGAAGCCCATCCCGACCAATACCGAGAAAGCTACCTGGCCCATCCGGCGGACTTTCTCCTAAGCCAACTGGGGGGCCGCCAGCGGGTAACTGATCACACCCATGCCCTGAAAAGTGGCTTTGACCTAGAAACCTACACCTGGCCGCGGGAGTGGCTCTCCCAACAGGGCCTTGATCCCAAGCGCTTTCCTGAGGTGGTGGCGCCAGGAACAGTTCTGGGAACGGTGCGGCCTGAGTGGGAGCTGGGATCAGAGGTGCTGATTGCTGCCGGGATCACCGATGGCTGTGCTGGGCAATTGGCTGCAGGGGCTACTCGCTTGGGGCAGGTTTCCACCAGCCTGGGCACGACTCTTATCTTCAAGGCCAACAGCCCTGACCCTGTGCAGAAGCCGAGTATCTATTCTCATCTGCACCCCGACCGAACCGGTTGGTGGCCGGGGGCAGCCTCCTTCTGCGGCGGCGGCGTCCTGCCCCACTTCTTTCCCGGCGGCGACTTTGCTGCCTTGGATCAGCAGGCGGAGGTCCATCTGCCCACGGGCCTAGTCAGCTATCCTCTCTGCCGGCCCGGCGAGCGTTTTCCCATCCTGGATAGCGAATTTGCCGGCTTCTTGCCCCAGGCGGAAGTGGGATCCCTTCGCTTTTATGCAGCTCTTTTGGAAGGGGTAGCAATGGTGGAGCGGCTAGGGCTGGAGACCTTGGCGGCCCACGGGATCCCGGTGCAAGAGCCGCTGTTAACCACTGGCGGCGGCTGCAAAAGCCCCCTCTGGCTGCGCCTGCGCGCCAGCATCCTCGCCCGCCCCCTGGCAGTGGTCAGGCACCCGGAGCCGGCGGTAGGGGCAGCCATCCTGGCCGCCTCAGCCTATTGGTGCTGTTCAGTGCAGCAGGCTGCCGATCGCTTGGTACAGGTGGAACGCCTCATCCAGCCGGATTCCGAGTGGGTCAAGGCTTATGCCGAGATCTACTCGGAGTTCCGTAGCCGCTTTTTTTAGCCGCTTTTTTTAATTTCTAGGGATCCCCCTGTTTCCAATTTCTTTCCAATTTCTAGGGATCCCCCCGAAGGGGGAACTTGGGCGCTGTGGTAGTAGCTAGTCACTGGCCTGGCGTTTCCAATTTCTAGGGATCCCCCCGAAGGGGGAACTCAAGTAAACATCAACAGGCATACTCTTCGGCGGGTACGTTTCCAATTTCTAGGGATCCCCCCGAAGGGGAACCGCGACAGCTGTAGGCGGAGCGGCAGCCAGGCGTTTAGCGTTTCCAATTTCTAGGGATCCCCCCGAAGGGGAACCCTAGGGGGATTTTTTCGTCGTCATGGAGGATAAAAGTTTCCAATTTCTAGGGATCCCCCCGAAGGGGAACCAAGAATGGATAAGCAGATGCAAGAGGTCTTCCGCCTGATGTTTCCAATTTCTAGGGATCCCCCCGAAGGGGAACCACCCAGTTGGTTGACTACCTAGACAAGGAGAAAGAAAGTTTCCAATTTCTAGGGATCCCCCCGAAGGGGAACCATCTAGACAAAAACTGGAGGCAGCTAAAGCCCGAACAAGTTTCCAATTTCTAGGGATCCCCCCGAAGGGGAACCACTATTATACTCAGAACCACGTAGAAGCGCTATCCCTGTTTCCAATTTCTAGGGATCCCCCCGAAGGGGAACCAAGGGCTACGCCAACGTAACCGTAACCCGTGCCGAGTTCGTCTTGTTTCCAATTTCTAGGGATCCCCCCGAAGGGGAACCCAGAAATGCCTCTTTCCACCCACAGGGTTCTCTTGTTTCCAATTTCTAGGGATCCCCCCGAAGGGGAACCTCTACCCCTATTAAACCCAAGCGGGGCGAGGAATGCAAGATCCATTTGCGAGGGGGTCGGTCGAAGACGGCAAAAAAGGGCCTGGAAGAGGGGGGGGTGAGAGGCCTGAAAGCCTTGTGGCGCAAGGCATCGAGCGGGTCAACGAAAGAATCGGCCTTTGCGGGATTTGGCGAGGCGCTCGCAGAGCCGCTGATACCGTTTTTGTGTGCTTTTGACAACATGAGCCTCAGGGGGCTGAAGTGCCTATAGTGGGGGAAGATCTCCAGCTTCCCTCGTTGTCGATGTCGGATCTCACCCCCACGGGTAAGCTTCTGGCCGGGATCCAGGCCCAGCAGGCTGGCGACTTGCCAACCGCAGAAGCCATCTACTTAGAAATTCTGGCGGAGTTTCCGGATCAAGCTGATGCCCTGCACCTGCTGGGGACGGTGGCCCAGGCCAAGGGAGAGGGGGAATGGGCGGCTGCTTTGATTGCCGAGGCCATTGCGCTCGATCCCCGCGTAGCCCTCTATCATCACAACCTGGGCGTTGTCTATGAATCTTTGGGGCAACTGGAAAAGGCGCTATCTTGCTATTGGCAGAGCCTGAGCCTCAATCCCAAGGCTTACCTTTCTGCTTTGCAAGCCGGCAAGATTCTTGTTAACCTACGCCGCCATCAAGAGGCGATCCCTTTGCTTGGCTCCTTGTTAGAAAATCCAGATCCGGCAGCAGGGATCCCTTGGGCTGAGGTGCATTTTTATCTGGGAATAGCCCATCGCGAGCAAGGGGAACACAGCGCGGCTCTGGCTCACCTGGAAAAGGCGTGGACTTTGGATCCCAATTTGGTGGTAGCTCGCTGGCTTTACCATCTCTATTTGCCCGCCCTCTATCAGGATGAGGAAGAGCTGCATAGATTTCGCTCTCGCTTTGTAGAACACCTGGATCGCCTCATTGAGGAGACGCCCTTGGACACCCAAGAGCAGCGGCGGCTTGCCTTTTTAGGGTCAAGCTGGGGAACACCCCACCATCTGCAGTACCAGGGCTGCGACGACCTGGAGCTGCAGAAAAAATACGCTCAGTTTGTGCAGCGCATCGTGAAATCTTGCTACCCCAATTGGCACTCTCTTCCCCGGCAACCAGGGGATCCCATTCGCGTTGGCTTTGTCTCGGCCTCGATGCGCGCCTGCTCCTACAGCCGTCTTTCTTTAGGGTGGGTGAAGTACTTAAAGGCGAGCTCCCAGTGGCCTTTTCTGGTGTTTGCCTACCATTTGGATCCTAGAACCGACTTCATGACAGAGCAATATCGTCAGTATGCCGATGTATTTCGCCACATTCCCACTGGCTTTGAAGATGCTGCCCGCCAAATTTTGCAGGATCAGCTCGATGTTTTGGTGTATCTGGAAATTGGCCTTTCTCCCCTGATTTCGCAACTGGCATCTCTGCGGCTAGCCCCAGTGCAATGCTCCACCTGGGCCCATCCTGTAACTTCTGGACTTTCAACCATTGACTACTTTCTCTCCAGCGACCTGATGGAGCCCGAAGATGGGCAGGCTCACTACAGCGAAACCCTAATTCGGCTGCCCCGCCTGGGTACTTGTTTTGAAAAGCCCGTTTTACCTCAGCAAAAGCGTCATCGTGGGGATTTTGGCCTGCGCCAAGACGCAGTAGTTTATCTTACCTGTCAATACCTGGGCAAGTATCTGCCCCAATATGACTATCTTTTTGCCGCCATTACCCAGCGAGTGCCCAACGCTCAATTTGTCTTCTTGGCCTTGCCCAATGCTGCCATTGCCCAACACTTTTGGCAGCGTCTTTCCCGAACTTTCTCCGCCTATGGCCTTTCTGCGGAAGACCACTGCTTGATCTTGCCCCAACTGGATCATCAAGACTACTTGGATCTCAACCGCTGCGCCGATATTATGCTGGATTCCTACGGCTGGTCGGGCGGGATCACCACCCTGGAAGCCGTTGCTGCCGGCTTGCCTGTAGTGACCTGCGCTGGCCGGTTCCTGCGGGGCCGCCACACCTATGCCATCCTCAAAAGGATGGGCCTTGATCTCTTAATTGCTCAAGACCTCCAGCGCTACGAAGAGTTGGCTGTCCAACTGGGAACGGATCCCCAATTTCGGCAGCAAATCTCCCAGCAGATCCAACAGCGGCGCGACCTGCTCTTTGAGGATCGAGACTGTGTGGCAGCCCTGGCCCATTTCTTGCACCAGGCTGTCTCCCAGAAGCTGGCATGTCATACTCTCCCTATAGAAGCCTCCTAGCCCTCCACAGCAAGCAGTTTGGTAGAGTGGTACAGCTCCTCCAGGGATCGTGGCGGAATGGTAGACGCTACGGACTTAAAATCCGTTGTTCTTCAAGAACGTGAGGGTTCGAGTCCCTCCGATCCCATAGATTCAACGCAGCCCTGTCTGCTCAAGCAGGTTCAGCAAATCCGGGATCGGCACCCAGGCATCCTCCCGATCCAACTCTGGGCTAGCCAGCAGGGCCACCAGGGCCGGGCTGCAGACTGACGCCAGCAGGGGGAAATAGCTCAGCCCCGCCACCTGGGCAAGGCTCCAGAAGTAGGGAAGCACGGCATTGCTGGGGAAGATCTCGACTGCAATAGTGCCAGGTTGACAAAAGGCAAGGTTGGTCAGGCCCGCTCCGTGGAGGCCAATGACTGCTTCTGCTCTTTGCATCAAGGCTATTTGCTCGGCTAGAGAAAGGGCTTCCAGTTGCACGGGCACAAATCCCCAGGGGCGCAAAGCCTTGAGAACCTCTGCCTCGTTGATGACCCGCCGCCAGCGAGCAGCTCGACGGCTGATGTAGATCCGCCGCGGCAGCCCCGCCACCTGCTCTCGCGGAACCAGTTGCTGCAGCACTTTCCAGCCCCTGGGGGTTAGACACCCCACCGGCCCCGCCAGCGAGGGCACAATCAGGTTCTGCACTTGTAGGTGGGATCCCCCCGCCTGCTCAAAGCTAAGGAGGCGCTCTGGTGGGATCCCCAAGGCAGCTAAGCTTTGCACCTGAAAGGGCTTGCCCTGGTAGCCGTGAACCAAGAGGGGGATGTCCTTTTCGAGGACGCCGGAGCGGCGTAGGAGATCGAGGGCGGGCAGGATGTCCACCATCCAATGGAAGTAGTTGACTGCCCCCAGCGGCAAGAGGGCGACAGAGCCCTCCAGCAAAATTGGCGGCCCCAGGTGGGGTAGGTCCAAGACGGGGTGGTGCTCCAGGTGCTCTGGCTTCCAGTCCCAGTCGAGAAACTCCGGCGGCGGCAAGCTGGGGGAGACATCGGCCAGCAACTCACCCCTACGGGTAAGCACGGCGCTGGCAAAGCTGGCGTAGAGGTGGCGGGGATAGTGGCCCACGTGCACGGATCCCTGCGGAATCTGGGCGACAAAGGTCTCGGCCAAGGGGATCCGCTGCGAGCGCAGCTTTTGCCCAATGGCAGGCTCAGCCGTAGGAGGAGCTTGGAGACAGAGAACCCCTTCTGGATCCAGCACCTGGTAGCTGCCCTCGCCGGTGGCCTGGTGCCACTGCCGGGTGGTGAGGTAACCCTGGCTGGGCACTGGCAGGGGGTTGCCAGCACTGGGCGGTGGGCTCTGGCAGGCTGGGGAAGGAAGGGTTGCCTGCGCAGGGAGCCAGCGCTGCTGCCAGGCGCGGTACCGCTCCTGCCAAAGGCTGCCCGGGGATCCCTGCAGGGCCTGCTCCAGCTCCAGCCGCAGCCGACTGTCTCTGCTGCTGCCCTCACACCAGGCCTGTAGCCACTCCCGCTCGGCAGCCAGCGCCTGCCGGAACTTCTCCCAGGCCCCCTGCGGGTCATCCCGCCGCACCTGAGCCTCTACCCAGTAGCTGTAGAGCTCTGCTGTCTGGGTACCCCGCGCCGCTGCCTCCTGAAAGCAGGCCACCGCCTGCTCCAGCTCCCCCAGATCCAGCCAAGCCAGGCCCATCTGCACCCAGGGATCCCCCCACTCTGGCCTTAGCCTCGCTGCCTCCTGGAGAGGGGAGAGAGCCTCCCCCAACCGGCCCAGCTTGAGCAGGGCCAGGCCCCAGCGCCAAAAGCTCTCCGTGGCCGTTGGATCCCGGCGGCAGGCCTCTTCAAACCACTCTGCTGCTTCTAGCCACAGTCGGCTGCGCTCCTGGACTAGGCCAAGGCGATGGGCCGCCAACGCCGCCTCTGGGGCAGCACCACTTTCTAGCAACTGCCGATACAAAGCCGCCGCCTGCGGCCACTGCCCCCTTCCCCACAGCCCCTCAGCCAGCTCCTGCAGTCCCCTTGCCCAGCAGCGGGTAGCCTCAGCTTCGGCCACCCCTTCGGCCCCTAGGAGGGCCAGACCCTCCTGCCAGGCAAGCTGCGCCTCTAGCTCCCGCCCCAGGAGTAGGTAAGCAGCTCCCAAGCCCCAGTACAGTTCTGGCCGTTGGGATCCCTGCTCCAGCTGCTGCTGCAGCTCTTGGGCAACCAACTCGTAACAGCCCTGCTCCCAACTTGTCCGGAGAGGGTTGGGGAGCTGGGCAAGCGGGTTAGAGGCCATGGTTTTCAACAAGAAGGGGGCTGAGAACAAGTGTTACAAACTGCAACAACCTCCCCCCTCTCGGCGCATCCCCCTAGTATTCTAGGCTTGGCTTCCTCCTCAGGGATCCGGCGTCCATTCCTCCCCAGCTCCGAGAGGAACGTGGGACCGGTCTAGTTGAGTCCATGGGTCAGCCTCTGTCCTATGGCATCGTCCCTGGCCCTTATTGGCAGTTTTTCAATAAAACGGAGTTTAAGAGACCGATGGGTATCAACGCATCCGGTGGCGCAGTCGTCTCCAGCCCCCGTCTTTACCAAACTGTGCCCCTCTCGACCATCTCCCAGGCGGAACAACAGGATCGCTATCTGGCCCGCACCGAGCTGGATCGCCTGGAGGACTTTTTCTCCAGCGGCCTGAAACGGCTGGACATTGCCCAAGTGATCGCGGCCAACTCCGAAATCATCGTCAGCCGAGCGGCCAACCGCATCTTCACGGGGGGCTCGCCCATGGCCTATCTGGAGCGGCCAGAAGCCACCCAGGACGAGAAGGAAGCCTTTAAGCTAGGCACCGCCTTCTACGTGGAATCCACCGGTGGCTTCCTGGAGGCTATCCGCAACCTCTTTAGCGCCAGCGGCGTGGAGATCCCACCCAACTTCCGTCCCATTAACATCCCCCGCTACGGCGCCGCCAACATGCGCAAGTCGCTGCGGGATCTGAGCTGGTTCCTGCGCTACGTCACCTATGCCCTGGTGGCTGGGGATCCCAGTATCATCGTCGTCAACACCCGTGGCCTGCGGGAGATTATCGAAAATGCCTGCTCCGCCGAAGCCACCATTGTCGCCATCCAGGAGATGAAGCGGGCCTCGGCCAGCTACTTCCGCAAAGATGCCGAGGCGGTGGCCATCATCAACCAGTACTTCGACGTGCTCCTGAGCGAGTTCATTGCCCCTGCTCCCTCCGACAAGCTACGGCAGCGCAACGCCAGCACCGCCGATGGCCTGCCCTTGCAAGGGCTACAGTTACCCCAGGTTTACAACTTGGCCGCAGAAAAAGTGCCCGTCTTTGCCATGAAGCCGGGGCTCTCCAATGCTGAGAAAGAAGAGGTCATCAAAGCGGCTTATCGGCAGGTGTTCGAGCGGGATATCCGCCGTGCCTATGGCCTCAAGCTGGCCGACCTGGAGTCAAAGGTCAAAAACGGCGAGATCTCCATGAAGGAGTTTATCCGCCGCCTGGGCAAATCCGAACTCTACCGCAAGCAGTTCTACGAGCCCTACATCAACAGCCGTGTGGTGGAGCTGGCCTTCCGCCACTTCCTGGGGCGGGCCCCAGAGACCCGCGAGGAGGTGCAGACCTACTTCTCCATCGTCTCCAGCAAGGGCCTAGCTGGGCTGGTGGATGCGCTGGTGGACAGCCGTGAGTACGGCGACTACTTCGGTGAGGAGACGGTACCCTACCTGCGCAAGCTGGGGGTGGAAGCGCAGACCAGCGCCAACTGGGGGCCCAAGTTCGACCTCTACAATTACGCTGCCCCCCGTCGCAAGGTGCCCCAATTTATCACCCTCTTTGCCCGCTACAATCGCCCCTTGCCGGATCAGCACGCCTACGGCGTCGGCAACGACCCGCTGGAGATCCAATTTGGCGCCATCTTCCCCAAAGAAACTCGCTCCCTCAAGGCCAGTCCCGCTCCCTTCAGCAAGGATGTCAAGCGCATTCTTATCCGGCGCGGCTTTGCGCTCACCAATGCCCGCACCAACCCCAAGGCGGCAGGGGATCCCGGTAGCCTTGGCCCCAAAGTCTTCAAGCTTACCCAAACCCCTCGCGATCGCAGCCGGCGTTTGGGAGTGCGGGCAGGGGTTGTTGGCAGCGAAGTCTCGACGCAAGCGGTCATCCGCGCCTGCTACCAGCAGGTGTACGGCTATGTGCCCTACGAAGGCCAACGGCTAACCCGCTGGGAGATCAAGCTGGAGTCGGGCGAGATTACGGTCAAGGAGTTTGTCCGCCAGTTGGCCAAGTCGGATCTCTTCCGCAACAAGTACTGGTCTAGCCTCTACGTCTGCAAGGCCATCGAGTTTATCCACCGCAAGCTGCTGGGCCGGCCCACCTACGGCCGACAGGAGATGAACCGGCTGTTTGACATTGCCTCCAAGCAGGGCTTCTACGCGGTGGTGGATACCATCCTCGACAGTGAAGAGTACCAGCAGGTCTTTGGGGAAGACATCGTGCCCTACGAGCGCTACCTCACCCCCGGCGGTCTGGCCCTGCGGCGGATGCGCCCCGGATCCAGCGACATGGCTGTGGTTACCAGGCCTATCCGCACCGACGACGATATCCCCCTCTTTGTCAAGCTGGGCCAGCCCCAGGACAAACCCTCCGGCGAGCTGGAAATCCAGCGGCGAGTCCAGCAAGGGGTGCCCAAGGTGCGCCAAGAGGTGCCCATCTTCAAGCTCACCAGCCTGGCCAACAAAGCCGAGGTCAACAACCTCATCCGCGCTGCTTACCGCCAGATCTTCGAGCGCGACATGGACATCTACAATATCAGCGCGGAGCTGAGCTCCGCCGAGTCCAAGCTGCGCAATGGCGAGATCACCGTCAAGGAGTTCATCGAGGCGTTGGGGTGTTCTGAACTGTACCGCGCCGAGTTCTATGCTCCCTACCCCAACACCAAGGTCATCGAGCTGGGCACCAAGCATTTCCTGGGCCGCGCACCCCTAAACCAGCAGGAGATCCGCAAATACAACCAGATCTTGGCCACTCAGGGGTTGAAGGCCTTTGTCCGCGCCTTGCTCAACACCCAGGAGTACCGGGATCTCTTTGGCGAGGACACGGTACCCTATCGCCGCTTCCCCACCTTGCCGGCGGCCAACTTCCCCAACACCCAGGAGTTGTATGGCCGCCTCACCAAGCAAAACAAAGAGTTGGTGGTACCTAGCTTTAGCCCGGTGGGGAAAAACGATCGCAGCTAGATCAACTCCCCTCTCCTCTTGCGGGAGAGGGGCTGGCGGTGAGGGAAAACGATTAGCTTCACAAAGGCAGAGGGGATTGGGCTTCATAGCCCAAATGTCGTAGCGCGGCAGGGGTAACCACACGGCCCCTTGGCGTACGCTGCAGGTAGCCAATCTGCAGCAGGTAGGGCTCGTACACCTCCTCAATCGTCTGGGGATCCTCGCCGGTTATTGCCGCCATTGTCTCCAGGCCCACCGGCCCGCCGCCAAACTGCTCCACCAGCAGGGTCAGCAACTTGCGATCCGTCCAGTCCAGTCCCATAGGATCTACTTGGAACAACTCCAGAGCAGCGGCTGCCACTTCTCGGCTGATGTGGCCATTCCCCCGCACCTGGGCATAGTCGCGCACTCGCTTCAGGAGGCGGTTGGCAATGCGCGGTGTGCCTCGGGAGCGGCGAGCAATCTCCTCAGCTCCCGCGCGATCAATGGAGGTGTTTAGGAGGCGAGCGCTGCGTAGCACAACTTCCGCCAGTTCGTCAGGCTCGTAGAAGCGCAGCCGCTGCACCTGACCAAAGCGATCCCGCAGCGGCGAAGTCAGAGCGCCAATGCGGGTGGTGGCCCCAATGAGGGTAAAGCGCTCCAGGGGTATGGAGGTGATGCGGGCAGAGCGACCTTTGCCAAGGGTAATGTCGAGGCGAAAATCCTCCATTGCCGGATAGAGCAATTCCTCAGTCACCTTGGGCAGGCGGTGGATCTCGTCGATAAACAACACATCGCCCCGCTTGAGGCGCACTAGGTAGCCAGCAATGTCGCGGGGGCTCTCCAGCGCTGGCGCCGTGGTCATGTAGAAGCGGGATCCCATCTCCGCCGCCAGCACAGCAGCCACCGTGGTTTTGCCCAAGCCGGGCGGGCCGTAGAACAGCAGGTGATCCAAAGGCTCCCCGCGAGCGCGGGCTGCTGCAATAGCGATGGAGAGCACTTCCTTGAGCTCCGTCTGGCCGATATACTCGGCCAGGGTGCGCGGGCGGAGGGATTCTTCCTGAGCCTCGCCGGGGTGAGCCTGCGGTTGCAGTAGCCCTTCCGCCCTGGCAAAAGCCAATTTCGACTCTCTTCTGCGAGAAGAACTCTTTTGCTGCCGCTGCCCGGGATCCTCAGCCCCCGCAGCCCGAGAAGAAATGATTGCCATATCCTTTACCCGCAGATGCAATAGCCCTACTCTAACTGTAAAAAACTGGGGGAAAGATCCTGGTAAACCGTTTGCCGATTTTGGTCTCTCACCTGGGTAGAAAGATTGGAGGGGGCAGTAGAAGAAAAAAATCCCCCAGCGTCTGCCAGGGGACTTAAGAAGGACTAGTCTACTCGGTCAGGAGTGGATTAGCCACGGATGGCCGGCGCCACTTCCACCGCCGCCAAGTCCAGCGGGAAGTTGTGCGCATTC
>NZ_JANSIZ010000004.1:0-62251 GCF_047462315.1 Synechococcus sp. H60.2
GGGGAGAAGACAGAGAAGAGACGGAACCCCAGCCGGAAAATCTCAGCCTGCCCCAGGAGTTTTTCTTCGATCCCGAACAAGTGGCCCTCGACCCGCGCCTCTTGGCCTTTGCCCAAGCGCTAAACCAACAGGGAAAAACGGGATCCCGCAGCTTGGTGTTTAGCACCGACCGGGGCCGCTACGTCAAGCCCATCCTGCCCCAGGGAGCCAACCCCCGCATCGCCGTTGACGCTACCCTGCGGGCTGCCGCCCCCTATCAGAAAAGTCGCCGCCTGCGGCAGCCGGGGCGGGCCGTCATCGTCGAGCCTGGCGACATCCGCGCCAAGAAGCTGGCCCGCAAAGCTGGAGCCTTGGTGATCTTCGTGGTGGATGCCTCTGGCTCCATGGCTCTTAACCGCATGCAGGCGGCCAAAGGCGCGGCTCTGCGCCTACTGACCGAGGCCTACCAAAACCGCGACAAGGTTGCCCTGATTGCCTTTCGCGGCGAGGCTGCCGAAGTGTTGCTGCCCCCCACCCGCTCCATCGAGCTGGCCCGCCGCCGCCTGGAATCCCTGCCCTGTGGCGGCGGATCCCCCCTGGCCCATGCTCTCACCCAAGCGGTGCGCCTGGGGGTGAACGCTCGCGCCAGTGGCGACGTGGGTCAAGTCATGCTGGTGGCCCTTACCGATGGCCGAGCTAACATCCCCCTCAGCCGCTCTCTGGGACGCAGCGAAGGCGATCCCATTGACCTGAAGCAGGAGCTGCGGGAGATCGCCCTGCGTATCCGCGCCCTGGGGTTGAAGCTGCTCTTAATCGACTCGCAGAGCCGCTTTGTAACCACTGGCTTTGGCGCCGAGCTGGCCGAGCTGGCGGGCGGACGCTACTTTCATCTGCCCCGCGCCACCGACCAGGGGATCGCAGCCGTGGCCCGCTCGGCCATGCAAGAGGGACGCCCATACCCTTGAGAGAGCAGCTCTCCCTCGGTAGGAGCTGTAACTTTTCTTAATGGTTAGTTATGATCCCTGTAGGCGCTCTCCACCTTGCCCTATGACCACAGGACTCCTGCCAGAACTGCTCCTTGAGAATCCTATGGCCGTCGACTGGGTTAGCCGGGGGGTGAGCGCAGCCATTCGCGCTCTCTTTAAGCATGCAGAGCGGTTGGAGGCGCGCGTGCGGGCAGAGCCCATTGCCAAGCTGTTGCAGGGACGCATCGACAGCTTTGAGCTGCGGGGCCAGCACCTGCAGATGTACAACGGCCTGCGGCTTTCGCTTTTGGAGCTGTTTTGCAATGCTGTGACCATCGATTTCAGCCAAATCTGGCAGGGGCGGATCAAGCTGCGGCAGCCGGTGCAGGCCACAATGCGGGTGGTGCTGAGCGAAGCGGATCTGGCGCAATCTTTCAACACCCCTTTTGTGCTGAGCAAGCTGGCCCAGGTGGGGCAGGAAGGCAAGCCTCTGTCGTTTCATCAGGTCGAGGTTCACATCACCCCAGAGCAGCGGCTGCAATTGCAGGCCAAGGTTCAGTCAGGGGGAGCAAAGCCCTTGCAGGTGGGCTTTTCCGCTCGCATTCAGGTGCTAGAACGCCGCCGCATTTGCTTTGCCGATCCCCTGTGTGAAGGCGACACAGAGGAGGGGCGGACCCTGAGCCAAGCCTTGGTGGATCACCTGAATGCGCTCCTGGATTTGGATCGGCTAGCCCTGCAAGGGAGCGAGCTGCGGGTAGATCGGGTGTGCCTACAGCCTCAACAGATGATCCTCTACGGCAGCGCTACTCTGGTGCGGTTTCCCACCCGCCAACCCCACTGGGAAAATGCTTGACAACCTTTCAGGCGGCGTGTACGCTCAAGACTGGTGAGGAGTGAAGAGAAGAAGCCTCTGGGGTCGAAACACGGACAGACGCCCAGAGGTTTTTTCATGACCTGGTTAGCCTCGACGGGGACACCGCACCCATACCTAGCCCCCGAGCTTCAACTCTTCTCAACTCAACCATAGGGGACTTTTCCCAACACGCACCTGGCACAACTTTTGCTCGGAAAGGTTCGAAAGAGTCTCCCCTGAGACTTAGGGGTCTTGGTTCAGTTGCAAGTGCCCTCCCAGGTCATCGCCTGCCAGAAGGCCGCGGAAGGTTGGTGCAATACAATGCGATTGCCATCGGGATCCTGGAAGTCCACCTCCTGGCCGTGAAAGGCCTGCCGCAAGGGCGAAACGGGGATCTGGTGCTCCGCCAACACCGCCGCTAGGGATCCGAGGCATGCCGCCAGATCCTGCACCTGCAGGCAAAGACTTACTGCCCCCGCCTGGGCGGCAAACTCTGGATGGAGACTGCGGTAGAGGCCCAGTCGCAGGCCAGGCAGGCGAAACTCCACATACACTGGCTCTCCCTCCCTGGAGAGCTGAACTTGGGGCGGGATCCCCAAGAGGGTCTGGTAAAAGTGCAACAAACGGGGCAAATTGGGGGTGGCCAAGCTCAGCAAAGCTGCAACAATCTGCATCGCAACCGGAAAAAGGAAGCTACCCATTTTAATCCCAACTTCCGCTGATGGCCAGCCCTAACTGCGCCACTCGGAAAGGGATCCCCGTGGCGGGGGAGATTCTCTCCCAGGATTGGATTATAGTAGGTACCGAGACTTGCTGCTCTTCACGAAGTAAAAACTGGAGCAACCTACCGTGGGGCTATTCAGCCGATTTTCCCGTGACATGGGCATCGATCTGGGCACGGCCAACACCCTAGTCTATGTGGCTGGCCGCGGCATTGTCCTACAGGAGCCCTCTGTTGTCGCCATCGACCAAAACACCAAACAACCGCTGGCCGTGGGGGAAGATGCCAAAAAAATGTTGGGCCGTACCCCTGGCAACATCGTGGCTGTGCGCCCTCTGCGCGATGGGGTGATCGCCGACTTCGACACGGCGGAGATGATGCTGAAGCACTTCATCCAGCGGGTGCATGGAGGTCGTTACTTGATCGCCCCGCGCATCGTTATCGGGATCCCGAGTGGGGTGACTGGCGTGGAGCGACGGGCGGTGATGGAAGCGGCCCTGCAAGCTGGCTCGCGGGAGGTATATTTGGTGGATGAGCCGGTGGCGGCAGCAATCGGAGCGGGGCTGCCGGTGCAAGAGCCCACCGGGAACATGATCATCGACATCGGCGGCGGCACCACCGAGGTGGCCGTCCTCAGCTTGCAAGGGATCGTCCTCAGCGAGTCGGTGCGGGTGGCAGGAGACGAGCTGAGCGAGGCCATTATCCAGTACATGAAAAAAGTTCACAACCTCACCATCGGGGAGCGCACTGCCGAAGAGATTAAAATTCAAATCGGCTCTGCCTACCCAATTCAAGAGGAGCTGACCATGGAAGTGCGTGGCCTCCACCTGCTCTCGGGTTTGCCCCGTACCGTTACGGTGAAGAGCACTGAGATCCGTGAGAGCATGGCCGAGCCGCTCTCGGTCATTGTGGAGGCCATCAAGCGCACCCTGGAGCGCACGCCGCCGGAATTGGCGGCAGACATTATTGACCGCGGCATTATGTTGGCGGGAGGGGGGGCGTTGCTCAAGGGGCTAGACGCCCTGATCAGCCACGAGACCGGGATCCTGGTTCACATTGCCCCGGATCCCCTCAGTTGTGTGGTGCTTGGTACAGGACGGGTTTTGGAGGACTTCAAGACCTTGGGTCGAGTCCTGAGCGGCAGCTTCAAAGGCTAGAAGCGTTTCTCTATGCGCTTCCCTAAGGATCTTAGAATCCCAAGGGCAGGTGTGAGTCGAGTGGTTCAAAGGGGTGCTGATTGAATCGGCTACACCAGTGGTGGAGGCGCCATGGTTTGGGGCTGCTCCTGTCTGCTTCGACGATAGGAGGGGCGTGGGCTTTGCGCCAGACTCAGGGATCCCTGCTGGTGGAACTGTACAGTTGGCTCACCGCACCCATCCGCCCACCTGTGAACCCTGACGCCGTACTTAGCCAGGCCGCCACCCGCGAGCTGCAGGCCCTGGTGGCCGAGCTGCAGCGTCAAAATCGCGAGCTAAAGCAACTGCTGCAGTTTACCGAGCAGATGCCCCAGGCGAGGATCCCGGCGGCAGTGGTGGGCCGCAGCGCCGATCACTGGTGGCAACAGCTCACCCTCAGCCGTGGCAGCCGACATGGGGTCAGGGTAGGAGATGTGGTCATGGCACCAGGAGGATTGGTCGGGCGGGTTGAGGCGGTAACCCCCAACACCAGCCGCGTGCTGCTGATCAGCGATCCCACCAGCCGTGTCGGGGTGATGCTCAGCCGCAGCCGGCACATGGGCATCTTGCGGGGCACCGGCACCCAGAATGCCATCTTGGATTTTTTCGATAAGGATCCCAAAGTGGAAGTGGGGGATGTGGTGGTAACTTCGGGCCTAAGCAGCTTCTACCCGGCGGGAGTTGTGGTGGGAACGATTCGAGCCATCAACCTGGATGCCAGCCCTGCCCCACAAGCCACTGTTGAACTGTCGGCGCCCCTGGGCCTCTTGGAGTGGGCCTTGATTTACCGCTATGCTCAACCTTCTGCTTCTCAACCTTAAGTCTCGCCTCAATTGGCTGGTCACCGCCTTGTCGGGGCTGTTGGCGGTGGTGGCCCCTTGGTGGCGGGGGCCAGGCTTGGAGCTGGCGGGCTTAACCCCCGACTGGCCCCTGATCTGGGTGGTGTGCTGGAGCGTGCGGCGCAAGGCTTGGCAGGGGGCTGTTGCCGGGATTACATTGGGTTTTCTGCAGGATGCCCTGACCAGCCCTTATCCTACCCATGCTCTGGGGTTGGCAGTGGTCGGGATCCTCACGGCCAAGTTGCAGAAACAGCGCTACATGCAAGAGGACTTCATCTCTGTGGCTTTGATCGTCTTCGGCATGGTGGTGATTGCCGAGACGCTGATGGCACTGCAATGGATGTGGTTGACGGCCTCTCAGGGATCCGCTGGCCTCGAGCCAGCGGAAATGGTAAATTGGCTAGATGGGTTGGCGAACTCCTCGCCCGCTGCCGGTGCTATTGGCGGCAATGGTCCACGTTCTCTGGAGAGCATCTGGTGGAACCATCAGCGCAATGCTCTCACGTCGGCTATTCTAAGCAGCCTGTGGGCCCCCGTTCTCTATTGGCCCCTCAGCCGTTGGTGGCAATCTCAAGAAGAGAGCTAGCTGCAGGTTCTGGGGCCAGCGCTCTGCATTCTCCAAGCCAGCATTCCCCACAGCCGCTGCCGGGCTCGATGGGACATCAGTTGCACAGCCACTATTCCAAACGGCGGCGAAACTGCTCCTTGCCCTAGCCCCTACTTCCTCTCTCCCTGGGAGAGGGGCCGAACTTGGGTGGGGGCTTGTAGTCGCTCTCAGAGGGATCCATTTTCGCGTGAACGACTCCCGACACTCATCTTCGTTGAGTCAACACAAGAGTACGGGCTTCACGCTTCACAAACTTGTTGGTACAGAGGTCTTGGCGTGCTGGCACCGTGCAACCCACGGCGGGAAACTCTCCGGAGATTGAACTTAATCCCCTCAATTGAAGCACAAACGGCTTTCATCCCGACACTGATTGGCTCTTGAGTCAACACAATTCACCCATACAGTGTGGGGCTTCCCGCCGATTAAGCTAAAATGACGAAGCCCTCTGCCGCCCACTGCCAACGATCCAACAGACTCTGGGTCAAGCGGATGGGAAGGTGTTGAGGTTGACTCGATTTAGTGAGAGGGATCCATGCCCCATACCATCGTCACCGATATTTGTGAAGGCGTTGCCGACTGTGTGGAGGCCTGCCCCGTCGCCTGCATTCACCCTGGGGACGGCAAAAATGCCAAAGGCACCGACTACTTTTGGATCGACTTTGCCACCTGCATTGACTGTGGCATCTGTCTTCAGGTTTGCCCTGTGGAAGGTGCGATTCTGCCAGAGGAAAAGCCGCACCTGCAGCGAGTGCCCAGCTAGCCGGGCGGGCTGCTTCTTCCTAATTTTGCAATTGCCTTTCAGCCCAGAGAAGCCAAAGCCACAACGGCGCTGCTCAACCAGTTCAAGGACAGGAGCCCGCCCAGGAAGGCCAACGGGATCAGGCCCGCCAGTCGCCACCACTCCAGATCCAGCGCCACTGCTGCCGCCCGCACCTGCCAAACCACAAACCACAACAGCGCCCCTAACCCGAGCAGGGATCCGGCCACCCCGCCTAGGGATTGGGCAGGTCCCAGCAGCAGCCAGGGCAAGCTAGCAAAGCCCGTCAGGCAGAGGAGCGCTGCAAAAGAAGGGGCAGCCCGCCCAAAACAAAAGGCCAGCGCCTGCAGCAAAGCCGCCAGGCTTACCCATCCCAGGGAGCCTGCCAGTAGCGCCAGCACCATGCTCGGCAGGTTTACCCCAAAGCGACGCACAGCCTCGAGAATGTTGAGCAGCGCCACCACCCCAAAAGCTTGCCAGAGAACAGGCTGTTGCCGCAGCGAGCGGAAGGTGCGCTCCGGCAGAAACCAAGCGCCGTAAATATTGTCCAACAGAGAGTCGAGCATGGCCGGCAAAAAGTCGGGCTGCCTTCCTATCCTAGCCGAAGGACAAAAGGGCTCCTGCAAAGCCAAGCAAGCAAATGCCGGTCCCGTCCTTGGCAAATCCCTGATGAGCACTTGACAAGCACGGCCCGCAGATGCGGTATGATGGGCTAAGGATTCTGAGGCGTTGGTGACTGCCGTTACGTTTTTGCGATCGATACCCTTCGACAATTAGGACGGGTGTGGATGTGAGAGCAGTAAGCCAAACTCGATTTGGAAACTATCGATAGTCATCCCCGATGTCCTACACTGGCTTTTCCAGGTCGAAAACCACGGTAAAACGGCGCAATAGTATCCTCAAGAAGGCTCTCGCGAGAGGGCCTTCTTGCTCTTAATGGCTGCAGGGGATCCCTGGTCAGGTAAGTTTTGAGGGGAGCTGAGGTGGTGTGGGATGGGGGTTAGGCGGCCTGTTGTTTGGTCTGTGGTCAATTTTGAACGGCAGGGATGCGGCGCCAATTGAGGTTGGAAAGCACCAGGGCGCTGAGGGGACGGGTGTGGACCAGCAGCCCGGCAAGGAGCAGCAGCCAAGGGCTCAAGGCAGAGCCGGCCAGCAGCCAATGGATGAGCAGAGCTGCCCCTCCCCCTTCTACCCCTGCCGCCAAGACCCAGGCCCAGGCGACTTTCCCGTGCCGGGACAGGAGGATCCCTTGCAATCCACCGACGCCAAGCCCCACCAGCAAGCCACGCAGCGGGCTGGCCATCGCTTGCAAGGCGTTCTGTGGCCAGGGATCCCTGGGATCGAAAGCGAAGGTTGCCACCCCCACCTGAGGGGCCAGGGTGTCTGCTGCCACCCAGCCCAAAGCCGTGGCCAGTAGCGTGGCCGCCACCCACCGCCAAGAAACCTGCCGTCGCAATACCGCCCACTGGAGTAGCCCCATTCCCAAGCCAAGGCTGGCCCCAGCCACCGCTCCTTGGAGCGAACCCAAAGCAGCTAGGAGGGGAGCTGCCGCCCCCAGCCCCAGATAGCCAATCCCAGCCGCCGCCCAATTGGCCAGGAGCCAGACCAGGGCCAATCCTTTGCTCTGGCGGGGCTTGCCTGAGGTGGGGAGGGTGGGCTTCGGGTGGGGGCTAACCTGTTCCTGGCCGACCTGCTGTTCAACCTCGCGCAGGCCCTGTTCTGCCGAGGGGTTGCCCGGCTCCAGCCGCAGCACTCCTTGATAGTCCATCTGGGCAAGGCCCCAATGGCCCTGCCGCTGGTGGGCCAGGCCGCGGTACAGATAGTAGCGGGCTTCGTTGGGGGCGCTCTGGATCAGCTCGTTGAGCAGGTGGACGGCCATTTTGTATTCGCCTGCCTCGATCAAATGCACCGCCCGCTGGAGCTTTTCCGCCTCAGCTTCCGACGCAGCCGCCTGCTGGGTAACCTGCTGGCCAAACCCCGCAGGGATCCGCTGAAGAGAAACCTGTTGAGGAGGAGCCGAGGAGGCGGGAGGCGGGATCTGATCCCCATAGACGGCTCGGAGCTGCTGGGCCAGCTCCTCCATGGTGGCTGGGCGAAGGGCAGGGTCTTTCTCCAAGCAACGCAGCACCACCCTTTCCAGAGCCTCAGGGATGGGGTGGGGCAGCGGATGGTCTTGAAAGGGGCGGGGCTGTTGGAAGTTGTGGACGTGGTACCAGCCCTGCAGGGTATCAGTCTCCGGCTCAAAGGGCAGGGCACCGGTTAACAGCTCGTACAGCACCACCCCCAGCGAATAGATGTCGGAGCGGGCATCCAGCTTCTCTCCCCGCATCTGCTCTGGGGAAGCATAGACCATCGTGCCCAAAAAATACCCGGTTTGTGTCAGGCCACGGGAGGTCTCTCCCATGAGCTTGGAAATGCCGAAGTCCAGGATCTTGACCCGTTCCTTGCCGTCGGGCCCTTTTTGCACAAAGATGTTGCTGGGCTTGATATCGCGGTGGATGACCCCTCGAATCGAGTGTTTGCCCAGATCCATGTGAAAGTTGTGGGCGTGGTGCAGGGCCGAGCAAATTTGCAATGCCAAGTTCACCACCCGCTCTGGGCGCAAGGGGCCTTCCCGTGCCAACACATAGTCCAACCCCTGGCCGGTGTAGGGTTGGGCATTCAGGTACTCCATCACCAGGTAGGGCTGGTTTTGGTAGAGGCCATAGGAGCGCACCTGCACAATGTTGGGGTGCTCGCCCAACAGAGCGCTGACCCTGGCCTCGTCCAGGAAGCGCTGCTGCAGTTGCTGGTAATACTCCGGCTCCATGTCTGGCGGCGGCGGGCGCAACAACTTGACGGCCACCGGCTCGTCATTCAACTGGGTATCCACCGCCTCGAACACATTGCCATAGCCACCCTCGCTGATGTGGTGGGTCAGTCGGTAGCGGTTGCCGATCAGTTGTCCAATGAGGCGCTGGTTCATGGAGGAGGACGGCCAGCCGAGGAGAGGACTTACCTAAATGATTCTAGTCAGCTTGAGGGCGCAAGACCTGTTGGTGAGGGATCCGCTACCATTGCCAACCTTTTTCGCCCCAAAAGCTGGGGATCCCGCTAGGATTGGGGCATGGGTGCTCTTTGTGAAACCGCCTCTCCTTCCCCCTTCTGGCTGGAGGTTACCGAGTTTGCCTTGCAGGCCACGGCAAAGGTCGGATCGCAGCTCTTGGCAGACTTTGGCCAGGCCTCCTCTACAGAAAAAGCGGACGGCAGCTTGGTAACCGCTTCTGACAAATGGGCAGATGACACCTTTCAAAAGGCAATTGCCGCGGCCTATCCGGCTCACGGCTACCTGAGCGAGGAGTCCAACCACATTTTCCCGGAGAAAGAGTGGTGCTGGGTGGTGGATCCCTTGGATGGCACCACCAATTTTGCCCGCGGGCTCCCCATCTGGGGCAGCTCGCTGGCGCTGTTGCACTGGGGCGTGCCCGTGTTTGGCTGTGTGCATCTGCCGCCCATCCGCCAGACTTTTTACGGCTACTGGCCTCAGTTTGCGGGCGATGCGCCGGCAGGAGCTTTTCTCATCCGCCACGACCGGGATCCCGTTCTTCCTCAGCCCATCCACCCCAGCACCGCCCCACCCGGCCCCAACCAACTGTTTAATTTTTGCTCCCGCAGCAGCCACTGGATTAGCCCGCGATTTCCCTGCAAAGCGCGGATGTTGGGGGGCGCTGCCTACAACCTGCTGGCGGTGGCCAGCGGCAGCCTTTTGGGAGCAGTAGAACGCTCACCCAAGATCTGGGATGTGGCGGCGGTGTGGGCCATCGTCAAGGGGGCCGGCGCCGTTTGGGAGCCCCTTGGCCCTGCTGACCCGGATCCCGGAAGGCCGTTGATCCCCGGCAAGGACTATGGCCGGCTGACCTATCCGACGCTGGTGAGCGCTCAGGACAGGTGGATCCCGCTATTTCGGGCTTTCATTGCTCTGTAGCTCTCGTAAACCGCCTGGACGTTGTACCAGTTGAGGAAGCAAACCCGACACAGCTCCAAGGCCAACTGCGAGCGGCCTTGCCGGATCAACCAGCGCAGCAGCGGCTCTAGCCGCTTCTCGTTCAGCCAGCCCCCCAGCGACAGCAGGCCCCATAGGCATTGATGCAGAGGCGTCAGTTGGATCATCAGGCGCACGGCCCAAGTGGGGTGCTTTTGGTAAAAGAGGATGCCCATGCGGCCCCGCTGCCGCTCCCGCTCGATGAGGGCTGGGATTTGCGCTAGCTCGAAGGGCGGATGCCAGTGGTAGCCGGTGGCCTGGGGGCACTTGACCAGGCGCAGGCCCAGGTGCTTCAGCCGCACCCCCAGCTCCAGGTCTTCCCAGCCGTAGAGGTGAAACCGCTCGTCAAAGGGGCCGGCAGGGGTTTCACAAGCCCGCTCCAGCCAATGGCGGGCGATGGCCACATTGCCGGTGGCAAAGAAGGCTGCCGAAAAATCGGTGGGCTTGAAGGGCTCGGAGCAGGGATCCTGGAAATTGCAGGTGTTGATCACCCGCCCATAGGTGAAGACCTTGGCTTCCTGGAGCGAACTGGGATCCCCCTTGACGCCGTGTCGCCGCAGCATCTGGGCATGAGCGGCCAAGAAATGATCCACCACCACCAGGTCGCTGTCGATAAAAACAATGATGGATCCCTGGGCATGGCGAAACCCCAGGTTGCGGGCGGCAGCAGGGCCGCGGTGTTCTTGGCACAAAAGCTTTATCGGCGGCAAATCTGGCGGCTGGCTCTGCAGCCATTCCACCGTGCCGTCGGTGGAGCCGTCGTCCACCACCACCACCTCGTAGCCGTCGTAGGGGCCAGGCTGCTGCTGGGCCAAAGCCTGCAGACATTTCTGCAAGATGGGACGGCGGTTGTAGGTGGGGATGATGACGCTGATGTACACCGGGGATCCCTGGCTCTTAAGGCAAACCCTACTCCTAGAGTCAAGGGGTTTTTCTATACGGCTAGAGAGCTTTGAGCAGCTCTGCCGATTGGCGCACCGTCTCGAAAAAGTGATGGACATTGGCCTCCGGAGTGGTGTGGTGCACGCCGTGGCCCAGGTTCATGATGTGGCCGCGGGGTCCCGCCTTTTGAATCACCTCCAGGGTGCGCTGCCGGATGAATTCCGGGGATCCCAGCAACACCATCGGGTCGAGATTGCCCTGCACCGCCAGGGATCCCAGGCGGGCCCTGGCCTCGGCCATGTCACTCATCCAATCGAGGCTGAAGACATCGATGCCAGCTTTGCCCACCCGCTCCAACAAAGCGGCGCTGCCGTTGATGTAGAGAATGAGCGGCACCTGCGGATACCGAGCTTTCACCTGATCCACAATTTGCTTTTGGTAGGGCAAGGCCCAAGCTTCGTAATCGCCGGGGCTGAGCTGGCCGGCCCAGGTGTCAAACAACTGCACCACCTGGGCACCGCACTCGATCTGGTAGATCACGTAGCGGGCAATGCTATCCGCCAGCTTGCTCAGCAACTGATGCAACATCTGCGGCTGAGTGAAGGCCAGGCTCTTGATATGGGCATAGTCTTTGGAGCTGCGGCCCTCTACGGCGTAGCAGGCCAAGGTCCAAGGGGAGCCGACAAAGCCCAGCAGCGTTGCCTTCCCTTCCACCTCGCGGCGCAAGGTGCTGAGTATGGCCTTGATAAAGGGCAGGCTTTCTTCCGGCTCTAAGAGACGGATTTGGTCGATTTGGGCCTGGGAGCGGATTGGCGGGTCGATGATCGGCCCCTGCTGCTCCACCAGCTCAAAGGGGATCCCCATGCCCTCAAGGGGGGTGAGGATGTCGCTGAACATAATGACACCGTCGGGGGCAAAGGCGCGAAACGGCTGCAACGAGATCTCAATCGCCAGCTCCGGGATCTCGCAGCGCTGCTTGAAGGTGTATTTGCTCTGCAGCTCACGGTAGACTGCCATGTAGCGCCCCGCCTGGCGCATCATCCAAACCGGAGGACGATCCAGCACCTCCCCACGGGCCGCCCGCAGCAGACGGTCGCCATCGCCAAGCTGAGCAGATGAGTGGGACATAAGAAGACCAAGCCGGCTGAAGATCCTTAATGCATCCTGACATTGGGGGGACGGCTAGCGCAAGCTTGCGGCCCTTCCTCCTGACACTTTCCTTAGGGGTTGCAACTTGCTGTCACCGGCTGAGGAAGGCAGATCCCGACCTAGAGTGGACATGAGATAATGTCAGCTTGCAAGCCTGTTGTAGAACTACTCGACAGGGATCCCCCCATTGCCGAGTTGAGAGGAAACCCCGCTTGGTTGCCCAAACCTTTGACCTGAAAGTCTATCTGAGCCAGCGTCAGCAACAGGTGGAAGAGGCGCTTTCTGCAGCTCTGGCTCCCGCCTATCCGGAGCGCATTTACGAGGCGATGCGCTACAGCCTGCTGGCGGGGGGAAAACGCCTGAGGCCGATCCTCTGTCTGGCGGCCTGTGAGTTGGCCGGCGGCTCCGTGGAGCAGGCCCTGCCCACTGCCTGCGCCCTGGAGATGATCCACACCATGTCGTTGATCCACGACGACCTGCCGGCCATGGACAACGACGATTTTCGCCGCGGCAAACCCACCAACCACAAGGTGTTCGGCGAGGATATCGCCATTTTGGCAGGAGATGCCCTGCTGGCCTATGCCTTTGAGCATATCGCCAGCCAAACGCGGGGGGTGCCGCCGCAGCTGGTGCTGCAAGTCATTGCCCGTATTGGCCACGCAGCGGCAGCAACCGGCTTGGTGGGGGGCCAGGTGGTGGATTTGGAGTCGGAGGGCAAAGCCATTTCCCTAGAAACTTTGGAGTACATCCACAGGCACAAGACGGGTGCTCTGCTGGAGGCCTCGGTGGTTTCAGGAGGGATCCTGGCAGGCGCAGACGAGGAGCTGCTGGCCCGCCTGGGCCACTACGCCCGCGACATCGGCCTGGCTTTTCAGATTGTGGACGACATTTTGGATATCACTGCCACCAGCGAGCAACTGGGCAAAACGGCAGGTAAGGATCAAGCTGCCGCCAAAGCCACCTACCCCAGCTTGTTGGGCCTGGAGGCTTCCCGGCAGAAAGCCGAGGAGCTGATCCAATCGGCCAAGGAGGCGTTACGCCCCTACGGATCCCGGGCCGAGCCACTGTTGGCCCTGGCGGATTTCATCACCCGCCGTCAGCATTAAGACAAGAGGACAAGACAGATGGGATCCCTGTCCCCCTGTTAAAGACCCTGGTCGTGTTCCAGTGCCGGAGAGCCCTATGCTGCAGCAGTTGATGGCCAACCACGTCCTCTGGGTTGCTCTGCTGGCCAGTGTCTTGGCCCAGGCCATCAAGCTGATCCTGGCCTATGTGCGTTCGGGCAAGCTCAACCTGCGGGTTTTGGTGGAGACGGGGGGGATGCCCAGCTCCCACGCAGCGCTGGTGACGGCTTTGGCCGTGGGAGTGGGGCTGGAGGAAGGTTGGGACAGTCTGCTGTTTGCGGCAACGGTGGTTTTTGCTTTGGTGGTGATGTATGATGCTGCCGGGATCCGCCAGGCTGCCGGCAAGCAGGCGCGGGTGCTGAACCGTCTCCTGGAAGAATGGTTTGAGGAGAAGGGTGCAGATCGCTTCCAGGAGCCCTACTTGAGGGAGTTGCTGGGCCATACGCCCGTCCAGGTGATCGCCGGAGCAGCCCTGGGGGCAGCCTGTATCACGTTATCTTTTGCCCTGGGAATCACCTGAACGCAATTGGGGCATGCTAGAGCAGGAGCATCACCGGTGGTTATGGCCTCCAGTTCTCAACCTCGTCCGATCCAACGCTGCCCCGCCTGTGGCAAGCCTATCCCGGCCTATCGATATAAGTCTCCCTACTGCGACCACTGCGGCTGGCGGGCGGCCTCAGGCGGGCAAACCGCTCAAAAAGGCGGACCTGGGGGCCAGAGAGCCAGAGCTCAGGGGAATAAGATTCAGCAACACCTGCAGCGCCTCAGCCTGCCCCCTCTGTTGCAGCCGCTGTTGAAGTTCGACTTTTACCTCTATCTGGGCTGGGGGATCAGCCCTTTGTTTCCGCTAGTGGTGGAGCGACCACTGCTGGCCGAATCCAACTATCTGTTGCTGATCCCGCTTCTGTTGAGCTGGGGGCTGCTCTATCTGGCGGTGCGGGATCTGCCCTTGCCCCAGGACTTGCGGCTGCCGCGGCTGCTGCTGGATGTGGCGTTTATCCTGCTGCCCTTCTTCCAAAAAATCAACGTCTCCAAGGCCCCTAACCGACCCTACTGGAATGCTCTGCTCATCTGGGTCATCGGGACTCTCCTACTTGCCGCTGTGGGGCTTTGGAGCTTTAGCCTGCTTCTGACGGCGTTGACGCTGCTGTTGACCAGCTTCTGCACGCTCCTGTTCTAGCCGAGATGGTCGCCGAAAACTCCAGCCTCCCATGAGCATTCCTGCCGCCCGCCAACGCTTCATCCAGGAAATTCAATCAGATTCCATCGATCTGGGCCGAGCGGCCCTCTGGATTGCTCAGGAAGTCTATCCCGACTTGGATGTAGAAGAGTATTTGGCCGCTTTGGATGAGATGGCCGCAGAAGTGCAAGAGCGTCTTCCTCCCGAGCGCTACCCCCTGCGCGTCATCCGGATTTTAAATCACTATCTCTTTGAAGATCTGGGCTTTCGTGGCAACAGCGAAGACTATTACGATCCGCGCAACAGCTTTTTAAACGAGGTGATCGATCGGCGTACCGGTATCCCGATTACTCTTTCTCTAATCTATCTAGAGCTGGCGCGGCGGATCGATTTTCCCATGGCAGGGGTGGGCATGCCCGGTCACTTTTTGGTGCGGCCCTTGTTTGCAGACGCGGAGATTTTTGTGGATCCCTTTCATCAAGGGCAGATTTTGTTTCCGCAAGACTGTCAAGAGCGGCTGGCCCAAATCTATGGGCTCGGGATCCCTCTACAAGATCATCATCTCCGCCCCACTCCTCCTCGCCTAATCTTGGTGCGGCTGCTCAACAATCTTAGGCAGATTTACCTGAGCCGCGCCCAGCTAGAGCTTGCCTTGGCAGCAGTGGAGCGCATCTTGTTATTGATCCCAGAGTCCTTGCCCCACCTGAGGGATCGAGGCTTGCTCTGCTACCAGTTGGGGCGTTGGCAGCAGGCCCGTCAGGATCTGAGGCACTATCTCAAGCAGGCACCTTTCCACCCAGAGCTCAGCCACCCCGACGAGCGTTTAATCCGAGAGATCCTGCAAAGGCTAGAAGCTTACTCTGACTAAGGTCGGGTGCAACAATTGTTCGAAAAAATCCTCCCATCGAACGATTAGTTGATTACCTAGGCAATATGGGCCTCAGCCAAGAGCTCACCTCGCCATCCTTAAGCAGCGCTGGGGCCCTTGCAAGAGTCTGAAGCGGCTTTCACTTCCTGACGAAGAATTGCCTCTACCAGCTCATCTAGAGCTTCCAAATCAGATAGACTGTAGCCTTTTTCCCAAAGGATTTTGTTGATGGTCAACTCCTGCTGTAGCGTCAGGGTCGAGGATTGTAAGACCTCACTAACGATCTCGCGAATGCTCATTACAACCTCACGATCTCAAAAGAGAATTTATTATCTTAGCTCACAAGTCCAGGATGCAAGAAATACTTGACGTAGCCATCGTGAGGATCACGTATTTTGGCCAAAATCTAGGGCCGCCTATGCTAGCTTTACTCAGGGAAATTGCCAATGGTACTTTCACGGGGCCTCGCTGAGGCTTGGGAGCTTCCCAGGGAGGCTTGTCCAGTTTGCCCTTCCCAATCTTTTGCGAAGGGGGTGCGAGTGATGGGTTCACCCGATAGCTGCTGCAGTTCTGGCGACTTTGGGGCCAGTCGCACCCCGAGTGGGTTGCTGGGTCTAGGATCCCGGAGGGCGGGCCACTAGTCTGTCAGTACTCTATTAGGATGAAGTGGGATCCTGTCGGCTACCGGGTTTTGTGGGGAATCCCAGTCAAATCGCAGGTGAGGTTGCAGCACCATGACATTGACGTGGCAAACGGATGGACAGACTTGGTTTCTTCTGCCTCCCCAACCCCGTGCCGTGATCCACTTTCTGGGCGGAGCGTTTGTAGGATCCGCCCCGCAATTTTTCTACAGCCGCCTGCTGGAAGAATTGGCCCGCATGGGCATGGCCGTTGTGGCTACCGCCTACACCACCGACATTGATCACGCTCAAATTGCTTTCAAGGCAGCCCAATCTTTCCATAGAAGCCTGCAGAGCAAAGGTTTGATGGGGTTGCCCCTCTTTGGCTTGGGCCACAGCCTTGGCGGTAAGCTGCAGATCCTCTCCTGCCTAGCCCTTCCTTCTTTGGGATCCCAGCGGCGCGGAAATATTTTTTTGGCCTACAGCAATGCCGGCTTGGAGCGGGCGCTGCCGCTGTTGCAGGTGTTGGTGCAAGCATGGCCTCAACAACAACTTAGCGATCTGTGGCGGATGTGGATGGGATCCTCTTCGCCGCCGGTGAATCTGTGGTTGGAGTTTGAGCCTTCTCCGGCAGAAACCAATCGCCTTATCGAGGAGCAGTATCCGGTTAGAAACAACCTGCTTGTAGAGTTTCAGCAGGATGATATTGACGATATTCCGCTGCTCTATCAACAGCTTCGCCGCAGGTATGGAGGCTACACCGAATGGCAACGCCTGGAGGGGGATCACTTAACCCCGTTGGGTTTCAGCTATCCTTTCCGGGTCGAGGGGGAGTTCAGTCCCATCGATGCCTTCGCACAGTTGTTTTATCAAAACTTACTAGCTCCTAACCAACGAATGATCCAGAGTATTCGAGCCTGGCTGGCAGCACAACTGGCTTAATCGAGCCAGCTTAGGTCGGAAAGGAGCTCCTGTGAGTGGGGAGACTGGGCCTGCAGAGAAAACAGCATCTGTAGAGTGTCGCTCATCAAGAAGTAACAGGTTAAAACACCACCGGCAGCCACGGCCACCAGCGTTCCTGCCAACATACGCGAGAACTCCTGACGCTGAAACGCCTGTTCCATCAAGCGCAGCGCCCAGAACCCCAGTAGGATCACAATGGCAAGGATGATCAACATATCGTAATCTAAGCTGTAACCTATTGTAACGAAGCTGTCCCTCGACTGCCATTGACAAAACCTGGTTAAAACCTAAAGAGCTCTCTGTCCTCTGCGGCCAACAACTCGTTGGCAGGATAGCGGCGGGCGTGGCCCCCTGTGGCCTCCAGCCCTTTTGGCTGGCCTTGTCTGAGGCTATAGGCCCCAAGGGGATCCCGCCGGCAAAGATTGCTGGGCGGCTGGGTGTTCAAGCGGCCTACACCTGTTGCCCCTTGGGGGAAGCGCCGGCAACTGTTGCAAGATCTGGAAAAGGAGAAAGCTTCTGGGCAGATCCTCGCTCCTCAGGCCAATCCTCTGCAGGATACCAAAATACATCGACCCGCTGGCGGCTGCTCGCATTTACCCAGAGGGATAGCTTGGTAGTCCCGTACTTGAGTGCGGGGCGGAAAAGCCCGCAAGCAACTTTAGTTGCTCATCAATGGTATAGTTGTCACCGAGGCGTGCTGTTCCCAGGCAAGCCCCTAATCACGGTGAAAAACCCGACCGGTGGCAAGGATCCGGGAAAGACTAACGTCTCATCCAACCTGCAAGGACTCTGTACCGCTGACGCGAACAGAAAAGTCAGCAGAACCTGGGGGCTTTGCCTTAAGGAACTGTCTAGAGGCGTCTTGACAGTGCCTTTGCGAGTTCGTTTTTGAACTGCGTAAGAATCCCCTGCCTTTGGGCGGTGGGAGTATCAATCGATGATCTAACTGCTGCTCGAGAGGTGGGGTATGGTACGGCGAAGGCTGGCCTGTGCGGTTGGATCCCTGGCACTTCAGCGTTCTCTGCAGACCCCTTTGCAGCAGCGTAGCCGGGCGCTCAACCGTCGCCGCAAACTGATTTACTGCAGAACTCGCCTACTCTACCAGCGCAACTTGCCCCTTTACCTGCGCAATTTGTTGTTGCAGTACCGCACCAGCTTTATCTACAACCTCAAAGCTAGGCCCGTGATCAGAACTCGCTAGAGGATGTCGAGCTATCTTTTCACTCTCAGCGCAATAGTTTTCACAGCGCGAAAAATAGGCAGATGGCGATGGACATTGCCCTACCGGAAAAGCCTGGATTTATAGTCAAAAATTGTTCTCTGTAAGCCTTATCTCCCCCTTCCTTCTAAGAGAGAGGCTGGGCTCCCTCTGAGAGAAAAGAGTTGGAAGTGGGAGCCAAGCTAAGGCTACCGAATTGTGAAGCGGCCAACTCCTATCTTCTCGCCGTTGACCTGAACCTCGACACGGTAGCGCCCAGTGTAGGGTTGGCTGAAGCTGAGAAAGCCTCGCACCGTGTCGGCCAAGGGATCCCAGGGAAAATCAAACTTGCGGATCAGTTGCTCGCCCCCGGCTTCTCCGCCCTCGTAGTACCAAAGCATCTCTACCTGGGCGTTGGCAGGGAGGCTGCCCACCGGCAAAATGGCCCAGACTAGGGTATCGGTGGTCTTGAACTCGGTTGTGGCCTCGCCAGGGCTGCCGTCCCCCCGACCTCGGTGCAGGCTGATCACGCTTGTCCCCACCTCGTTTGGGGCCTTCTGGCTGTAGGCGCGGGCATCGGCTTGCGCTTCCTGACCGAGGCGCTCCAGCTCGGCCAGCAAATCTTCCTGCTGCTTCAGGGCATCGGTTGCTTCCTGCAGCCAGCGGGTGATCTGCCGCTCTGCGGTTGGGGCTTCTGGAGCTGGAGAAGAAGGCTTTCGGGCGACCCCCGTAAGGTTTTGGATGGGAAAGCCCCGAGCCGTCCCCACCTCGCTGCCCAGCAAGTTGAGCCAGCGACTCCGGATTTCGGGTGTCATCTCTGGCTTGGCGGCGTAGGCAATGCGCACAGGGCCGTCTGGGCCTTGGGTGATGCGGCCAATCTCATGCTCTTGGATCCCGGCAGCCTGCCCACGACAGCCGGCGCTACGGAACTCGTAGAGAACATCTTCTTCGCTCTCCCGGTGAAACTCCCAAGTCGTTTGGGGACAGTGTTCCAGGAGGTTATTCCGCATATTGTTTGCCAGGAAGCGGGGCGATTTTGGTACCTGAACGTTCATGACCGAGAGCATTTCTCTCCAAGAGGCCAAGCTTTCCTCGGGCCGTATGAGAACAGTCAATGTAGCCGTCTCAGTAACTTGGCGATCGGCAAAAGCCCACTCCCCCGCATCTCCCTCGATGATGACGTTTCCTGACGGGCTGAGGAAAGCCGAGGCAAAGAGCAGGCCGGCAAAAAGGTTTAACATGAGATTTGTGCTGGGAAAGTTCTCAATCAGCTCGCCGGGCAAGCAATGAAAAACAACTGGACAAAGAAGCTAGAGTCTTCGTCATTACCTTTCGCAAGGTTCACCTCAGGAGAATCTTGACAGATCCCTACAGCTTGATTTTGCTGACCTTACCGAAAGATCTTTATGACCCCTTATAATATCGGCCAGCATAGCACAGTTGAGCTCAATTCTGAAACCTACTTTGCAAGAATGCTGTATTTTTCTGATCAGTATATTCATTTACATTGAACAGATATCAGTCTGTTCGTTCAGACACTTAAAACCCTCCGGATAGCCCTCGCGAATTTGTCAACAATCGATCTCTTAGTCATCGGGGCTAGAAGAGGGGATTTTCCCGGTGATCAGCCAGTTATCCCCCACAGTCTGCAGTTGCAGCTCCAGCAGTTGCCAGCTCTGGTTCAGGTCAGGGATCCCTTCGCCTGCTACCGGGGTTGGGGCGTCGGCCCCGCCCAGGATCTTGGGAGCGATGAAGGCGGCCACTTTCTGGATGGCCCCATCCTTGAGGGCAGCCCAGGCCAGGGTGCCGCCGCATTCCCAGAGGGCGCTCAGACAGCCTCGCTCAAAGAGAACCTGCGCTGCTCGAGCCGGGGTTACTTGATCCAGGTGCAGCAGCTCCACCCCTTGCTGGGCCAGGGATCGCCAGAGGGGATGGGTCTCGGTGGCTTCTGTCATCACCAAAGTTGGCGCCTCCTCCACCTGCCAGAGGTGGGCCACGGGGGGTAGGTTTAGGGAGCGGCTGAGAACCACCCGCAGGGGCTGGGATCCTTGAAAATCCGGCAGGCGGCAGGTCAGGCGGGGGTTGTCGTGCCAGACAGTTTTCGATCCTACGATGACCGCGTCGTGCCAGGCCCGCTGGCGGTGAACCCACTCTCGCGCCAGGGGGTTGCTAATCCACTGGCTGTGGCCGGTGACGGCAGCGCTCTTGCCGTCTAGGGTCATGGCGTATTTGAGCAGGCCAAAGCACTGCTTCCGCACAATGGCAAAGGCAAAGCCCTCGTTGAGCTCTTGGCACTCCCGCTCCAGCACTCCCACGGTTACCTCGACCCCGGCCTCCTGCAGGCGGCGGATCCCTTTGCCGGCCACCAGCGGGTTGGGATCCTGCATCCCCACCACCACCCGCCGGATCCCGGCAGCCAGGATGGCCTCAGTACAGGGAGGGGTGCGCCCGTAGTGGTTGCAGGGCTCTAAGTTGACGTAGAGGGTGGCGCCCTTGGCCAGGGATCCCGCCTGCTGCAAGGCCAACACCTCGGCGTGGGGCTGGCCGGCTCCCGGATGAACGCCTTCCCCCACCGCCTGATCCCCCCGGACAACAACGCAAGCTACCCGCGGGTTAGGGGAGGGGCGCTGTGGTGTGGAGCGAGCCAAAAAGAGGCAGCGTTCCATCCACTGCCGGTCACACTCTAGGGGCATGGGAGGAGGCCTGGGCCTGCACCGTTTAGGCCAGCATTGCAACAACCCGTGCCTCGAATTCTATCGGCTTCTTGGCCCAGGGATCTATCTCGCCGGCGGCACCTCCCAGCGGGGCGGCTTTGGTAAGCTGGTTACGGCTTTGGCAGGAGGGATCCCATGGACAGCCTCCAACTCTGGCAGCGCTACTGCGATTGGCTTTACTACCACCCTGAGCTGGAAATTTTTGTTGATATCAGCCGCATCCGCTTTACCCCTGCCCAAGTGGAGGCGCTGCGGCCTCTCTTTGCCCAGGCCTTTGCCCAGATGCAGGCTCTAGAAGCCGGGGCCATCGCCAACCCCGACGAAGGCCGCCAGGTGGGCCACTACTGGCTGCGGTCGCCAGAGCTGGCCCCCACGCCGGAGATCCGGCAGGCAATTCAGGAGTGTATTGAACAGGTGGAGACCTTTGCAGAAAAGATCCACCGCGGCACAATCCCGGCTAGTGGGGGAGGATGTTTCACCGAGCTGCTCTGGCTTGGCATTGGCGGATCAGCCCTGGGGCCGCAGTTTGTGGCCGAGGCCCTGGCTCCGCTGCAGCCGCCCTTGAACATCCACTTCATCGACAACACGGATCCCGACGGGTTTGATCGCGTGCTGGGGCGGCTGGCGGACAAACTGGGACAAACTCTAGTAATTGTTGCCTCCAAGTCCGGCAGCACACCTGAGTCGCGCAATGGCTTGGTGGAGGTGGCGCTGGCCTACCAGAAGGCCGGGATCCCCTTTCCTGCTCATGCGGTGGCCATTACCGGCCCTGGCAGCCAATTGGAGCAGCAGGCACGGCAGGAGGGGTGGCTGGCAATTTTTCCCATCTTCGACTGGGTGGGGGGGCGCACGTCAGAAACCTCAGCGGTAGGCCTGTTGCCGGCGGCGCTGCAGGGGATCGATATCCGGGCTTTGCTGGCCGGGGCCGCCACCATGGACGAGGCCACCCGCGTACCCCATCTGGAGCGCAACCCCGCTGCCCTCTTGGCCATGGCCTGGTACATCGTCGGCGAGGGGCGGGGGCGCAAGGATATGGTGGTTTTACCCTACAAAGACCGCCTGGCGCTGTTTAGCCGCTACCTGCAGCAGTTGGTGATGGAATCCCTGGGCAAGTCCCACGACCTAAAGGGCAACCTGGTGGAGCAGGGCCTAACCGTCTACGGCAACAAGGGCACCACGGATCAGCACGCCTACGTGCAGCAGCTGCGGGATGGTCTCAACAACTTCTTTGTGACCTTCATCGAGGTGCTCCAGGATCGCGAGCCCGGGATCCCTTCCCCCTTTGTAGAGCCCGAGGTAACCAGTGGCGACTACCTAGACGGCCTGCTGCAGGGCACCCGCCAAGCCCTCTACGAAAACGGGCGCGACTCCATTACCGTAACCCTGCCGCGGGTGGATGCCCGCTCCGTGGGAGCCCTGATTGCTCTCTACGAACGGGCAGTAGGCCTCTACGCCTCTCTCATCCAGGTCAACGCCTACCACCAGCCGGGGGTGGAAGCGGGCAAGAAAGCAGCCAACGCCGTCCTGCAGCTCCAGCGTCAGGTGCTGGAGGTGATGCGAGAGCAAAAGGGATCCCTGACCTTGCCCCAGTTGGCGGAAAAACTGGGCTGCCCGGAGCGCGTCGAAACGCTGTACTGGATTGTGCGTCATCTGCATGCCAATGGCCGCGGCTTGGTTTTGGTGGGGGATCCCGGTCGACCCCTGGAGCTGAGCATCCAGCCCCGGCCCGCCTAAGCCTGCTGTTGCCTGGATGGGGTGCGAGGGCTGGAGCCGGCCAATCTGTACCTCACCTTAAGCTCCTCCAGAGCAGCCGGCCTACCTGTCTAGGATTGAGCAAGAGCCCACTGCAGGAGGAGACGATGGATCAACCTGCCGCCGTCCTGCCTTTACAAACCCCAAAAGATGTCTCCATCGAGGACATTGAGCAGGAGCTGAACAAGATCTGGTCTTCCAAAGGAGAGAGCGTCGCTGCCCGCGCCGCCACCTTTACCTTGGTGGTGTATGAATCGCTAGACGATGCCCTGTTGCTGCCCTCGCCTACCGTCGAGGCCATCGCCACCCAGAACCCCTGCCGCGTCATCGACCTAAGGGCCAAACGGGAGGGAGCCGCAGAGGACGCCATCGAGGCCCAGGTGGCCGCCTATTGCCCGGTGACCCGTGAGCAGCGCAGCTCGCTGGTGTGTTGCGAATACATCACCCTGAAAGCGCCGGAAGCAGCTCTTGTACGGGCTTGCAGTACTGTTGCCTCGCTACTGATCCCCAACTTGCCCACTTTCTTGTGGTGGCAAGGAAACCTGGACTTAAACAGCTTGCTGTTTCAAAAGTTGGTGGCCCTGAGCAACCGGGTCATTGTCGATTCGCGAGGCTTTGTCAATCCTGAGGAAGACCTGCAGGAAATGGACCTTCTCATCCGCGAGGGCCACCACTGCGGGGATCTCAACTGGCGCCGGCTGCTGCCCTGGCAGGAGCTTACTGCCCAAGCCTTCGATCCCCCCGACCGGCGGGAGTCGCTGTACTGGATAGATCAGGTAACGATTGACTACAAAGCCGGCAATCCCTGCCAGGCCCTCCTTTTCCTGGGCTGGCTGGCCAGTCGGCTGGGGTGGACACCCACTGAGCGAGCCCAGACTCAGGAACATGACTATGAGATTGACCGCATCCGCTTCCAAACCCAAACAGGGGGCGAGGTGAGGGCAGAATTGGCTGCTGTACCTTTGGCTTCCGAAATGAGCCAGCCGGGGGATCTCATCGGGCTGCGCCTCACCTCCAGCAACCAGGAAGTTGACGCCTGCACCGTGCTCTGTTCGGAAACCACGGGGTGCATGCGCATGGAGGCCATGGGAGGTGCCCAGAGATGCGTGGTTCGCCAGGTGGCCCCCCTGGAGCACGATTCCCTAGAAACGCTCCTGGCTGCCGAGTTGCAGCGGCCTGGCCCCGACTATCTTTACGAAGAAACCCTGGGGGTAGTGGCCCAGATCCTCAAGTTGCAGAGAAGCGGAAGGACAGGGTAGAGTCCCAAACTCCTTCGCAAGGGTCTTGCAACTCCCCGTTTTGCCAGCGAAAGCCCTGACTTCTCAGGCCACCTTGAGAGATTTCCTGTTGAAGCCAGCTCAGCGCAGCCCTAGGACAGAAGCCAGCACGCTGTGGCCTACCAGCGCTTCCACTGCAATACTGATGGCAAATCCCAGCATGGCCAAACGCCCGTTCCACCGCTCAGCTTGCTCAGTCCAGCCAATTTCCCACGTGGGCGAAGCCTCGTACTGAGGCACGTATCGCGGACGAGCAGCACCCTCCCAGCCCGCAGGGCGCTTGGAGTTGAAGAAAGCTATTGAACCGAGGACAACAGCCGCCACCAGCCCGCTCACCATAACGGCAATGTAGGGAAGGAAGGGATTGTCGAGTCTCATCGGCCTGTTCCGTTAAGTCAAAAAGTTAACCGCTTGGGCAAGTCCCTAGACCTAGGCAAGACGCCCGACCTGGTGCTGGCGTACTGAACTATTGCAGTCCCAGCCACTGGGCGAGAGTGGTGGCGAAAACACTGTGGCCCACCAGCACCTCTGTAGCAACGCTGATCACCAAACCCACCATGGCCAGGCGGCCATTCCAACGCTCCGCTTGCTCCGTCCAGCCCGGGATCCAGTCGTTGGTGGTGTCGTAGTATTGGGCCACAGAAGCGGAGTCGAGGCGAGAAGGGATCCTAGGAGAGGGTTGCATGGGTAATGCCTTGTAACTGGATGTAAACAAACTTAACATCAAATTACAGTCCGTGACAACTCTCTTCTGCCAGCAAGGGAGAGTTTTCGGGGCGGCTGGCCAGAGCAATGCCATACTGAGGGAGGTAGGCTTCTGCGCAGACTATGGCGGTATCCCCTCTTTCTTCTCCCAAGCTGGAACAGGCTTTTGACGCCGCTGCCGACCTAGCTGCCCAGGTGCGGTTGGATTTTCCAATCCTGCAGCGCCAGATCAACGGCCAGCCGCTCATCTACTTTGACAACGCGGCCACTTCTCAGAAGCCGCTGGCGGTTTTGCAGGCGATGGATCACTACTACCGCCACAGCAACGCCAACGTACACCGGGGGGTGCATACCCTGGGCAACGAAGCCACGGAGGCCTACGAGGGGGCGCGGGAGAAGATTGCCCGCTTTGTCCATGCGCCTTCCCCGCAGGAGCTCATCTACACCCGCAACGCCAGTGAGGCCATTAACTTGGTGGCCTACAGTTGGGGCATGAGCACCTTAGAGCGGGGGGATGAGATTATCCTGTCGGTGATGGAGCACCACAGCAATTTGATCCCCTGGCAATTCGTGGCTCAGAAGACGGGGGCCTGCCTCAAGTTCATCCGAATCACGGCCGAGGGTGAGTTGGATCTGGAGCACTACCGCTCTTTACTCGGCAATCGCACCCGTCTGGTGGCGGTGACCCACGTCTCCAACATGCTGGGATCCATTAACCCTGTTCAGGAGGTGATTGCGCTAGCCCATCACTATGGGGCTAAGGTGCTTCTGGATGCCTGTCAAAGTGTGCCCCACATGCCAGTGGATGTGCAGGCCCTAGATTGCGATTGGCTGGCCTTTTCTGGCCATAAGATGTGTGGCCCCACTGGGATCGGGGTGCTCTACGGCAAGCGGGAGCTGCTGCGGGCCATGCCGCCCTTTTTGGGTGGGGGCGAGATGATTGCCGAGGTGGACTGGGATCACGCCACCTATGCCGATATCCCCCACAAGTTTGAGGCAGGCACACCGGCCATTGCCCAAGCGGTGGGTTTGGGGGCAGCCGTCGACTACTTAAGCCAGATTGGGCTAGAGCGCGTGCATGCCCATGAGCAAAAGCTAACCGCTCGCCTTCTGGAAGGGATCCAGCGCCTTCCAGGCATTACAGTCTATGGTCCCAAGGATCCGGCGCGCCGGGCAGGGCTGGTCAGCTTTGCGGTGGAGGGCATTCACCCCCACGATCTATCCACGCTGCTGGATGAGCAGGGGATTGCCATCCGGGCTGGCCACCACTGCACCCAGCCGCTACACCGCCACTTGCAGGTGCAGTCGACAGCCCGGGCCAGCGTTTACCTCTACAACACCCTGGCCGAGGTGGATCGCTTCCTGGAGGTGCTGGCAGAGGCGGTGGCGTTTTTTAGAGAAGCCTTGGGGTAAAGTTGGGGGGTGTCCATCGCCGAGGAAGTTGATGCTGAGCCCACATCGCCCAGCTGAGCCGGAAAGCGGGGGGAGCTCCCCAATGCTCTACCGCCGCTTTGGGCGCACGCAGCAGCTCATGTCGGCTTTTTCTTTGGGCAGTATGCGCCTGGTCAACGTGCCACCAGAACAGGCCCAGGCCACGGTGGCAGCGGCGCTAGAAGCAGGGATCAACCACCTGGAAACGGCGCAGGCCTACGGCCAGGCCGAGGTGCTTTTGGGGGAAATCTTGCAGAGTCTGGCGGTGCCGCGGCAGCGCTTGATCCTAACCACCAAGCTCACGCCTGGCGAGAGGCTGCGGGAACGGCTGGAGGGATCCCTGCAGCGGCTGCGGGTGGAGTACTTGGATCAGTTTGCCTTCCACGGCATCAACCTACCCGAACACCTGGAGTGGGTACTGCAGGAGGGCTTGCCGCTCCTTAGGCAGGCGCAGCAGGAGGGCCTGGTGCGCTACATCGGCTTTTCCACCCATGGATCCCTGGAGCTAATCCTGCAGGCCATCCAGACAGGCCATTTTGACTTTGTGAATTTGCACTACCACTTTTTCCAGCAGCGCAATGCCGCGGCCCTGGAGGCGGCAGCCCAGCAGGATATGGGGGTGTTCATCATCTCCCCCGCCGACAAGGGGGGGATGCTCTACCGCCCGCCCCAGCGTCTGCAGGAGAGCTGTGCGCCCTTTAGCCCCTTGGAGTTTGCCTACCGCTTTTTGCTGGCGGATCCCCGTATCCATACCCTTAGTCTGGGCGTTACCCATCCCAGCGAGCTGCAGACAGCCCTGGCAGCCCTGCGGGATCCCGAGCGTTGGTGGACAGAGGGCCTGCAGGTGCAGGAGCGGCTGCGCCAAGCAGAGCAAGAACGCCTGGGATCCAGTCGCTGTAGCCAGTGCTATGCCTGCTTGCCCTGCCCAGAAGGGATCCACATCCCAGAGGTGCTGCGGCTGCGCAACTTGGCCCTTGCCCATGAGATGACCGAGTTTGCCCAGTACCGCTACAACATGTTTGGCCAGGCGGGGCACTGGTTTCCAGGAGTGCCTGCCGACCGCTGCAGCGAGTGCGGCGACTGTCTGCCCCGCTGTCCGGAGCACCTGCCGATCCCAGAGTTGTTGGCTGAAACTCACCGCCTTTTGCACCGCTCTCCCATCCGGCGGCTGTGGGAGTGAGAGAGGGGAGTTCAAGACTCTAGCGCCGTTTGCCGCGCAGGGTTTTGGTGCGGTTTTGTACCTGTCTCACGAACAAGGGCAGTAGCTGTTCCTGAATGTAGGCAAAGGCTGCCGGGAGGCCTTCTCTTTCGTAGATGAGGCCGATTTCTGCTTCCACCTGGGTGGGATCCCGGAGAGCCGACAAAAATTGGTTGGAAGTGAGCCAGGTGAAGAGTTCGGCGCGGCTAAGATCGCAGCCGGGAGGGGAAGGCACCTGCCAGTCGGGCGGTGGGCCGAGCAACCACTGGCGGGCAAATAGGCTCAGCACTGCATCTCCCAGCCACGCCTTGTCCCTCCGAGATCCCTCGTCCAACTGGGTCACCTGCTGTCTGATGGTCGAAGAAAATTGGGATCCGGGCACCATGGGAGCTTGGCAGCACTTAGGAGGAGCGGCAAGGGCAGCAGAGCTTCCCTGTCTCATTCTAAGATGGGGTCTGGCCCACCCTCAGCAGGTAAAGGGGTGGAGTTGGATGTTTTGAGGATCCCAGGGCATGTTGTTGGAGCTCACCCCAGAAGAGTGCGAGTCGGTGATCCCGCTGGTGCCTACGCGGCTCCAGTACGCAGCTTACTGGAGCGATGCCCTCAACAGCGTAGGCCGGATCATTACAGCCATTTTGGTGGGCGTAGCACTGCTGGTGCTGTCTCGCGCTTTTGGCGAGGGATCCTTCTTGGGGGCGGTCTCCTTTCTGGCGGGCTTTCTCTCGTTGCTCTATCCCTTTCTGTGGGGGCCGCTGTACACCATCTCCCGCCGGCAGCTAGCCTTTCGCGAGATCCCGTACGGAGGACTGTTTTTTGGGCAGGTGTTGAGCACCCGCCGCTATGAGGTGGTGGTGGAAGAGCGGGAAAAGGTGGGTGAAGACGGGCAACTCTATATCGAAGAAGTGCGCGAGCGCCAGTTTGAGATGGAAATTGGCGATGAAACAGGAGTCCTCTACCGAGTGCGGGCCAGGGACGATCCCCGCTACCGGCGAATTGTTAAAAAGCAATCGGTGCTGGCGCTGGTGAAGGCCTATTCGCGCGATCTGCGGCGCCGGCCGACCTTGAGCGAAGTCTACGTGGTCAAGCTAGGGGAGTGGGTGGGAGATGTCTCCTATCTGGAGCGGGAGGCGTTTTTGGAGTTGGCCGACGAGCTGCTGGCGCTCGAGCTAGGACCAGAGGTGAAGGCATAGAAACCTTATGTCAGAGGCTGGAATCACCCGCGCAGCTTGGATCGTGGCGGCCTTGGTGGTGTCGGCAGCCCTGGGGCCGCGGTTGGCTCTACCTTTGTCTGGGATGGTGGGCTTGGTGATTGTCGAACAAGTGGCCTTTGGGGGGCGGCTCTCAGGGTTGCTGGGCGCGCTCCTGGATTGGGCTTCTCCAGCCTATCGGCAGCGGGTCATCCGCCACGAGGCAGGACACCTTTTGGTGGCCCACCTGCTAGGGATCCCCTTGCGCGGCTACGTGCTGGGCCCCTGGCAGGCTTTCCGACACGGGATCCCCGGCTACGGCGGAGTGGAGCTGGATCAAGCCCCCATGCGCACCTGGGAAGCCCAGGGAGGCCTCTCCTGGGCAGATCTAGAGCGCTACGGCCTGTTTTGGATGGCAGGGGCTGCCGCGGAGTCTCTCCAGTATGGCCAAGTGGTGGGGGATGAGGAGGATAGACAACAGTTGGCCAAGCTGCTGGCAGGGATCTCAGCAGCCCAGCCCTTGACCTCTGCGGCTCAAATGAGGGCCTACATCAACCGCTTTCTCCGCCAGAGCCAGGCCTTGTTGCAAGCTCACCCCGAAGCCTATGCCGTTGCCGTCCGGCACCTAGAGCAGGGATCCCCCCTCCAAGACTGCCTAGCTGCCCTTGCGGCCAGCTTGGAGGAGCGGCGTCAACAACCTCCCTCGCCCTCTTCTGAAACCTCTTGCTGATACACTGTGACATACGAAAAAAGCTCGGGATCCCCCTTGCTCGGGATCCCGGCGATTGACTATATCGTTGTGTCGCTTAGGGAGGATCCGTCTTGCGCCCCATCCTCATTGCCGGCAACTGGAAAATGCACAAGACTCAGGCTGAGGCTCGCCAGTTTCTGCGCGAGTTTGCTCCGGCTCTGCAAGCGTCGTCTGTAGGGGCGACGCCGCAGCGGCAGATCATCCTCTGCGTGCCCTTCACAGACCTGGCTGTGGTGGTAGAAGAAACGCGGGGATCCGGCATTGCTGTGGGAGCCCAGAACCTGCACTGGGAGGATCAAGGGGCGTTTACGGGAGAGATCTCCGGCCCCATGCTGACAGAGCTGGGGGTGCGCTACGTGATCGTCGGCCACAGCGAGCGGCGGCAATACTTTGGCGAAACCGATGAAACCGTCAACTGGCGCTTGGCAGCGGCCCAGCGGCACAAGCTCACTCCCATCCTCTGTGTGGGGGAAAGCTTGCAACAGCGGGAACAGGGCCTAACCGAGTCCTGGATTGTGGGACAGTTGGATCGCGCCTTGCCAGGGATCGATCTGCAAAACCTCGTGATTGCCTACGAGCCAATCTGGGCAATTGGCACGGGGAAAACCTGTGCAGCGGCTGAGGCCAACCGCGTCATTGGCCTTATCCGCCAGCATCTGGGTGCCGACCACCTGCCCATCCTCTACGGTGGCTCCGTTAAAGCCAGCAATATTGACGAGCTGATGGCCCAGCCGCAGATTGATGGTGTCCTGGTGGGGGGCGCTAGCCTCGATCCCCAAGAGTTTGCCCGCATTGTCAACTTCCAGACCCTAACCCCTGCTGCAGCGGCTCCCTAGGCTCCTCAGCGAGATTGCCCCCACAGCAGAGCCACTGGGAAAGACTTGAGGACGGCGCCCACCGGCAAGGTGTCGCCAGCTGGGATCCCTTCTTGGGTGAGGCCGTTCACCCAGTCCAGCCGCTTCCAGCGCGGCAGCTGAATTTCCGTATCTTTCCAAACCAATTCCCCTAGGGGATCCTGCGTCTCGTCAATTAAGGAGGTTAAGAAGCGGGGGGCCACCACCAGGACGACTTGTTTGTCGTGCTGACGGGCAAAAGCGATGACGTGGTTGGCATAGGAGCCGCTTACTTGCAGGGGGATATAGCTGCCTTCCAGAAACAGTTGCGGCTGTTCCTGACGGCCCTTTAGCACCTGATGGATGAGAAACAGCTTAATGCGGCCGTCGTGGCGGTGAAGCAGAAGATCTTGGATCAGTTGCAGGGAATCCTGCTTAATTCGCCGCTGGATTTCCTCGAGGTAAGCTAGGCGACGGGAAAAGTCCACGGGCCGACGATTGTCGGGATCTACCATACTGAGATCCCACAGCTCCGTGCCCTGGTAGATATCCGGGATCCCAGGGCTGGTGAGCTTCAGCAGGGTTTGAGAGAGAGAGTTAAAGATGCCAAAGTGGGCAATTTTGCGCTGAAAGGGCAGGAAAGACTCCAGGAAGGGGCTTGAGGACTGCAGGATCTGATCGATGAAAGCAAGGGTGGCTTCTTCATATTCGGTATCGGGGCGAAGCCAGGCAGTGTGAACTTTGGCTTCCCGAACCGCTTTAATGGCGTAGTCTTTAACTCGCTGGATAAAGGTGGGAACTTCCTCCGGCTGAAAGGGATAGGAGCCGATCAGGGTCTGATAAAGAAAATACTCGTCGTTGCGATCCGGCAGCTCCAAACGCTTCGCTTGCTTGCTGCGGACTTTGTAGCCAAGATTCAACTCATGCCAGAGTTTAATGTGCTTCTCCCACTCGGCGGGGATTTCCGAAAGCACATTCAGGCGGGCCCGCACATCCTCGCCGCGTTTGGTGTCATGGGTGGAGGAAGCATTCATTGAGAAGGGCCACTGGGCTGCTCGTTCTTGGTTAAAGCGATGGAACTCTTGGACAGAAATGCCAAAACGACACAGATCCCCACCCACTTCGTTTAGGGATAGCAGCCGATTGTAAACATAGAAGGCCGTATCCTCTACCCCTTTGGCCATGAGAGGGCCGGCCAACTGTTGCAGCCGCATAGCAAAGTAGATTTGCTCGTTTTTCTCTTCCTCTGAGACGTTTTCAGGGAACTCAAGGCAGAGAAAGCGCTGCAGGAAATTCAGCTCGTTGACCAGAATGGGCAGGTTCTCCTTAGCTTTCTCTACAGCTTGACGGATAGCCTGTTGACCTTCTGGGCTGAGGATCCCTTCATGGATGTAGACCCGGTAGACTGGGAAACACACCAAAACCTCTGCCAGGGCTCGGCGCAAGCTGTAGAGGGTAAAGTCGTTGGCGTAGCGGTGATGGCTGGTAATCTGCTTGAGCAAAAAAGCAAGGTTGTCCATGTCCCCTGCCAGGTTGCGCTCGATAATCAGCCGTTTTTTATCTTCGATAACTTGTTCTGGTGACTGTTGTAGGTTGGTGAAATCTTGATACAGAGCACTGAAGGCTTCTGCATTCTCCGATTGGCAAAAGATGCCATTAAGCTTAGCTAAAAAGTCGTAACCCGTTGTGCCTTGAACTGGCCATTGCTGAGGTAGCTTCTCATTAGCTTCTAGTATTTTTTCTACCACGATGTAGAGATCTGGGCAGCGTTCTCGCAGACGATGGAGATACTCCTCTGGGTTAAATAAGCCATCGATGTGGTCAATGCGTAAACCCGTAAAGCGCCCCTGTTCTGAAAGCTTGAGGATGAGCTGGTGTGTTTTGCGAAATACTTCGCGATCTTCCATCCGCAGCGAGATCAGATCGTTGATGGTAAAAAAACGACGATAATTGATCTCCTCAGCACCCACCTTCCAGAAAGAAAGGCGGAAGTTTTGTCGCGCCAAAAGGCTGTCCAACAAGTCAAAGCTTGAGGGATCCCCTGGCTTGCCGTTAAAAATGGCAATGTTCTCGTCAAAAAAGTTCTGAATATGTTGGCTAGAGGTGTAGAGCTCCCATAGGGAGTGCTTGGCAAAGTTAATCTGATCGGTGCGCTCTAGAAGATCTTCTTTGCTAGGGATGAATTTAAGACTGAAGAGGATCCCGAGTAATTTGATGTAATCGGGATGGCTGCGTCCTAGTTTTCGTCTTAGTTTGCCCAAGTTGTAGGTAAAAACATCGGCATAGGTATCAATATTTAGAGGAAATCTCAAGTTATAGTAGTTGATGCTAAGGCCATCAGCGTCGTAACGGAGCTGGATTTGTCCAGACTCCAAGCATTTATCGTAGAAGTCACCCAAAAAAGGTGCCAAGATCCTTCCCTTAATACCTAGATAAGAATGGTTCCAGTTGACATCAAAGTAATCGATGAAGTCTGAGTTAGGGCCACTTTCCAAAACATCCATTAACATTTGATTTTGGCCGTCGTAGGCCATGTGGTTGGGCACAATGTCTTGGATCCAGCCGATTCCCTGCCGGTTGAGGGTTTCCCACAAGAGTTCAAACTTTTCACTCCCCCCTAGCTCCACGTTGATCTGCCTGGGATCCACGACGTCGTAGCCATGGGTGCTGCCCTTGCGGGCCTGAAAGATGGGAGAAGCATACAGATCGCTGATGCCCAGCAACTTCAGGTAGGGGACAATTTGCCGCGCTGCCTCAAAGTCAAATCCAGCGTGAAACTGAATGCGATAGGTGGAAGTCGGGATCCGCATGGCGACCTCAAAACGACGACAAGGTGGCTCAGCCCATGACCAGAAGGGATGTTTCCAGGGTAGCGGCTAAGATCGGGGGATCCTGGATAAAGATCGGCCAGACCCTAGATAGGTGTTCAGGGGCACAAGAGTGCCCAAGTGCAGACAATGATGCTAAACCAGGCAGCGGCGAGATGGGCAACGATTGTTCTCCTGCCCGTCTGCGTCTGATGCAGCAACGCCTGGAGGAGATTTTGCTGGAGGCCAGCAGCTCCTAGCCCCAGGTCAGCCTGGAGATCCCTGCTCCTCCCAGTCCGGATCCCTTGGCGGCTCCTCTGCCAGCCCATACTTTTCTCAATGGGCAACTGCTGTTGACGGTGACGCCGACGCCTGCCGAGGCCTACGCCACTTCTCAGCCGGCGGCTTTGGCGTGAGTTTGGGCAGAGCGGTTACAGAAGGCCCTGGACTGGGCGGGGAGCCAGCAGCGGCTGTTTTTCGCCTTGAACCTACCGGAGCAATCGGTTGGGCAGGGGCGGCTCTATCGCCGATAATGGGCGGCTGGTTACCGATGGAACGCGCATCGGGAATCATGTCGTGGATTGGGAGATCCCTTTTGGGTGAGGATCCCTTGGGGTTTTCCCATCAGCCGGTGCTGCCGGATCCCCCGCCGGAGCGGCTATTTTTGTTAAACCGCCTGCGTCAGTTTATGCCCTACGAGTTGTGACCCTAAGCGTTTTTCTACGGCCTCCTATGTCTTCTATGCCATCCACACCAACCCTTCCCCGCGAGCCCCGCATCCTGTTGGGCCTGCGGGCTGACCAGTTTCGCCATCCTGTGGATCTGCAGGCAACCCGCTCCCTGCAGCAGGTGCCGGGGCTGGGCCTGCTGATTCAGAATTTGCTCGGCTCGACGGCAGGGGAGATCTTTTATCTGGATAACATCGCCTCGAGCATTCAAATTAACGAGCACCAGTTGCCGGAAATTCACCAGCTTCTGGTGCAGGCCTGTCGCATCCTGGATCTCGAAGTGCCCCAGCTCTACGTGCGCCAAAATCCCGTGCCCAACGCTTACACTTTTGCCATGCAAGGAAAAAAGCCTTTTATCGTTTTGCACAGCTCTCTGCTGGACTTGCTGGAGCCGCCGGAAATTCAAGCCGTGATTGCCCACGAGCTGGGCCACCTCAAGTGCAACCACGGCGTCTACTTGACAATGGCCAACCTTCTCATGCTCTCGACCAGTTTGCTCCCCTTCGGCGGGCTGTTCTATCAGGCGCTGCAAGATCAACTGCTGCACTGGCTGCGCTGTGCCGAGTTTACCTGCGACCGGGCGGCGCTGCTGGTTACCCAGGATGCAAGAACGGTGATCTCGGTGCTGATGAAACTGTGCGGCGGCTCGCCGCAGTTGGCCGCCAAGCTCAATGTGGATGCTTTTCTGGAGCAGGCCCGCACCTACGAGGAGCTGGACGACGATCTCTGGCAGCTTGAGCTGAAGCAGATGCAGACCATCGGGCGCACCCACCCGCTGCCGGTGCTGCGAGCTCGGGAAATTGAGCGCTGGTTCCGCAGCAATACTTACCGGCAAATCCTGGAGCAGCACGGCTCGACTGCTGCCTGAGAGGCCAGGATGGCTCCCCTCGGAGTGACCTCTGGCCTCCCCCTGATTGTGGGGGAGACCCTTTTCGATTGTTTCCCAGACAAGGTGGTGCTGGGCGGGGCAGCTTTGAATGTGGCTTGGAACCTCAAAGGGCTAGGAGCCGATCCCCTCTTGCTCAGCCGCGTCGGCCAGGATGAGGCGGCAGAAAGGATGCTGGCAGCGCTGCGGCAGCAGGGGCTGCGTCTGGAAGGGCTGCAGCGGGATCCGGTTCACCCCACCGGCCAAGTCCGGGTCACGCTGGATGGGGAGGGGATCCCGACCTTCGCCATCTTGCCCGACCAAGCCTACGACTACATCCAGTTGGACAGGGCAGCTCTGCAAGCCCTCCGCCCCAGCCTGATCTACCGGGGCAGCTTGGCGGCGCGTCGAGAAGCAGCCCATCGCCATTTTCAGGAGACCCTTGCCACTGTGGGCTGTCCGGTGTTTTTGGACCTCAATCTGCGGGATCCCTGGTGGCACCCAGGCCCCATCCGGGAAATGCTGCGCACCTGCGCTTGGCTGAAGCTGAACCAAGAGGAGCTGGAGCAGGTGGTGCAGCTAGAAAGCATCCCCGCTGGCAAGGTGGAGGAACAGGGGCAGGCCTTGCGGGCGCGGTTGAATCTAAAGGGCTTGTTCCTAACGCTGGGGGCGGCAGGTGCATTCCTGTTCACCGCTGGGGGGGTGTATCGGGGGGAGCCGGTGCCGGTGCCGCGGCTGGTGGATACGGTGGGGGCAGGAGATGCCTTCAGCGCGGTGGCCATTCTGGGCCTGCTGCAGGGATGGCCAGAGGCGGTGTTGCTGCAACGGGCGGTGGAGTTTGCGGCGGCCATCTGTGGAGTTGCGGGGGGTGCCCCCCCAGATCCGGCGTTCTATCGCCCCTTCCGGCAGGCGTGGGGGCTTTAGAAGCTACTGGAACTGGCGCCAGTGGAACTGGGCGTAGCGCCCCCCCTTGCTCAGTAACTCGCGATGATTGCCCTCCTCCAACAGTTGCCCCTGCTCGAGGACGAAAATGCGATGGGCGCTGCGCACCGTAGAAAGGCGGTGGGCGATAACAAAGACTGTGCAGCGTTGCATCAGCCGTTGCAGAGCCTCTTGCACCAAGGCCTCCGATTCGTTATCCAGGGCGGAGGTGGCCTCGTCCAGGATCAGGATCTTGGGGTTGAGCAACAGGGCGCGGGCAATGGCCAACCGCTGCCGCTGGCCGCCGGAGAGGGTAACTCCGCGCTCTCCAACACGGGTGGCGTAGCCATCGGGCAGGCTCTCGATGAAGCTGTCGATGTTGGCCACACGGGCCGCCTGCCGCACCGCTTCCAGGTCAAAGTCCTCTTGGCCGTAGGCGATGTTGCTGGCGATGGTGCCGGAAAACAGGGTAATCTCCTGGGGCACGATGCCGATCTGGCGGCGCAGGCTCTTGAGGGTGACGGTGCGGATGTCGATGCCGTCGATGCGGATGCAGCCTTCCTGGGGATCGTAGAAGCGCGGGATCAGGTTGACCAGGGTGGATTTGCCGGCGCCGGAGGATCCCACCAGGGCGACAATCTCGCCGGGGGCCACCTGGAAGCTGATCCGTTTGAGCACCGGCTGATCTGGTTTGTAGGCAAAGGAAACCTGCTCGAACTCCACCCAGCCCTGAATGGGGGGCATGGGACGAGCACCGGGCAACTCCCGCACCTGGGAGCGGGTATCCAGCAGCTCGAAGATCCGCTCCACCGAGGCTTCCCCCTGTTTCAGCTCGCTGTAGTTGTTGGTGATGTGGACGATGGGGTCGATCAACATGGCCACCCCGGCAATAAAGCCAAGAAACTGGCTGCCGGTTAGGTTGCCCTCGCTGATCTGCCAGCCGCCCACCCAAAACACTCCCAACACGCTCATGGCGTACAGAAAGCCCACCACCGGGTCTTGGATAGCTTTAACCTGTTCGGTTTGAAAGCGGGCCAGGCGGTTGTTCTCGGCCATGGCGCTGAAGCGGCGGATCTCGTATTCCTCAGCAGCAAAGGCGCGGGTGAGGCTGATGCCGGCAAAGGCCTCGGTTAGGAGAGAGGACAGGTCGGACATGCTCTCCTGGTTGAGGCGGGAGCGCAGCAGCAGCCGATCCCCAAACCAACTAATCAAGGCGCCCATCAGGGGGGCAATCACCAGGGTGGTCAAGGTGAGGATGCCGTTGAGGTAGAACAGGTAGGCCACCACCGCCAAGATGGTGAGCACGCTGGGGATGAAGCGGTGGAAAAAACGCTGCACCACTTCGCCCACCCGATCCAGATCGCCGGTGAGGCGGTAGACCAGGTCGCCAGTGCGGCTGCCGGAAAAGTAGTCCACATCCAAACCCTGCAAATGGGCGTAGAGCCGTTGCCGCAATTCCAATACCATTTGCAAAGAGGCCCTGGCCATAAGGGTGTCCTGGCCGTACTGGAAGGCGCCGCGCACCAGAAAAAACACCACCCCGATCAAGGCCAAGATCCGCAGTTGTCCCAGATCCCCTGCGCCGATGGAGCGGGCCACCCACTCGATCAAGTAGGCGAGGGCAGGCATGGTGAGGACAAAGCCAAGGGTACAGGCCAGCCCCAGCAGCAACATCCACAGATGGGGCCGAATGAAGGGAAAAAGGCGGCGATAGCTACGACCCGGATGCACAGATCTCAGAAGAAAAGACTTCTGCCCCAATCAGCTTACCGGATCGGGCCCCAAGCGGCTGCTGGGATCCCTGGCTAGCGGGGCTGTCTCCTAGACAGCTCTGGCTAGCCTAACTTTTGCCCATACCTGGTAAGGGGGGATCCCCTTCTTCGACGGCGTCTGCGCCAACGTCGCCAGCGGGAGACCAGGCAATCGCTGAGGCTGTGGTTCATCGAACCCAGCTCCAGCCCCATCCCCACCCAAAGCAGCATCTCTGCGTGCGCATGCAACCCTTGCCAGAGGTTGTCCCGCCAGATATCCGGCTGCCACTGCCACCAACCCAGGCGGGATCCCAGCCAAGCTGCCGCCAAGCCCGCCCCCGCCACCCACAGGCCCAGGTAGAGCAGCCGCAGGGCAGTGCCGACAATCGGCCCGTGGGACCAGAAGGAGCGGTGGTGCAGCCAGCGGCGGTAGGGAAGCCAAATCCAGCGCAGGAACAGCCAGCGGCGATACTGGCGAGAGTCAGTGTCCAGATCCCCGGAAAACATCAGGCCGCTGAAGAGATAGGCGGATCCCACGGCCAGAGCTACGGCAGCGCTGTTGCCCAACAGGCCGGCTGCCAGAGTGACGCCGGGAGCTGTCCAGAGGGTGATGCGATCGTGGGTGGATCCCAGAGGCATGAAGCCAGCGCAGTAGGCCACTGCGGCTGAGTCTAGCCGCAGGAGGAGGAAAAAGCTTGCCCCGGCTCAAGTTGGCGAACCAACAGGGATCCCTCGATTGAGGCGATCCAACACCTGCAACTGACAGTAGAGCATCTCCACCCGCGGCATCTGAATCCCGCCTTGCTGGGCATAGCGGAGCGGGTTGGCAAAAATAGCCTCCAGTTCCAGGGGACGCTTGCGCTCGTAGTCGATCTTCATGCTGGTTCGGTAGGGGGCCATCTTCTCGGTGCTGGCCAGCATCTCGGGGATCAGGGTCTCCGGGAGGTGGCGGCCACAGGCGGCAGCCCCCTGGATCACCTCGTGCATCAGCGTTTCCGCCAAAGTGCGGGCCTCAGGGTCGCGGATCATTTGCTGGGTATCGGCATTGAAGATCACCGAGAGGCCGTTGAAGGGAATGTTCCAGACCAACTTCTGCCAGCGGGCCAGCATCAGATCTGGAGAAAGGGAGGTCGGGATCCCGGCCCGTTGAAAATCCGCTTGAACTTGTTGAAGGCGAGGCGTGATCCCCTGGGGCGCATAGCCAGGGCCGTATTCCGCCAGCAGCACCGAGCCATAATCCAGATGACGGATGTGGCCAGGGCCAACTTTGTTGGAGCTGATGAAACAGAGGCCACCCATGATGCGCTCAGGGCCAACGCAGTTGGCAATCTCCGGCTCTGCCCCTAGTCCATTTTGCAGGAGGATCACCACACCCTTCTCGGCCAATACGGGCGGGAGCAACTGCGGCAGCAGGTGATTTTGGGTGGCTTTCAAAGCCACGATCACCCCTTCGCAAGGGGGCATGTCCTCCACTGCTGCGTAGGCATTCACCTGCGGCAAATGAAAATCCCCCCAGCAGGACTCTACCCACAGCCCTTGCTGGCGCACATGGTCGTAGTCGCTGTGGAGCAGAAAATGCACCGTGAAGCCAGCCTGTTGCAGTTTTGCCCCGTAAAACCCTCCCAGGGCGCCTGTGCCTAAGACAGCGTAGCGACGGGTTTCCGGCAACACAGTCATAGGGCGAAAGTCGGCAGATTATCCCCACCATACCGCACCCCAGGGGCGTCTCAGGCTCACTCTCTGCTGTTTTCCTCAGGCTTGGCGTCGATCAACAACACCCGCTCCTCGCCGTCGGTTTCCCGCAGGTGCACCTTGACGATCTGCTCAGGGGCCGTGGTTAGCTTGTGGCCCCAGTAGTCCGGTTGAATGGGAAACTGGCGGTGGCCGCGGTCGATCAACACAGCCAGGCGCACCCGCTCCGGTCGCCCAAAGTGGTTGAGGGCCTCCAGAGCCGCACGGACGGTGCGACCCCGGAAGAGCACATCGTCCACCAGCACCACTTCTTGGCCGGTCAGATCCCGCGGCAGCTCGCTGCGATTGGGAGTGCGCAGGCCGCCGGAGCCCAGGTCGTCGCGGAAGAAGGTGATGTCCAGCTCCCCTACCTGCGGTGGGCTCCTGAAGCCGGTGGCGATGCGATCCCGCAAGCGGTAGGCCAAGGGGACGCCGCGAGTGCGAATGCCGATCAACACCAGCCTGTCCAAGTGGGGGTGATCCCTGCCGATTGCGGTGGCCAGAGCGTCGATCAGCTCCGCTATCTGCTGCGCATTGAAAATCTCGACTGTGGACATGGGTCCCTGTCACCCCCTCGCCAGTTGGGAATCAGCTTATAAAAGCCCAAGTTAGCCCAATCTGCCGGTGGGATCCCCATCCGGTAGGATAAAAGTAAGAGCAGTCCCAAAGCCGTGGAGGTTTCCGGGAGGGATCCGCGATGTCTGTTGCTTGGCCGGCTTCTGGTTTGGTGAGACTGTCCTGGCTGACCCGTTTCCTGCGGGGTGCAGTGTTTTGCGGGCTGATCCTGTGCCTGGGCGTCGCCCTCTTGGGATCCCCGTCCTGGGCAGAAGACTACAGCAAGCGGGATCTGCAGGGGGCGAACTTTGCCGGACAAGACCTGAGCGGCTGGAAATTTCTCAAGGCCAACCTGCGGCAAAGCGATCTCAGCCACGTCAAAGCGGCAGGGGCGAATCTGTTTGGGGCCAACCTCAGCAGAGCCAACCTGCGGGGGGCCGATCTGCGCGGCGCCACCTTGGACATGGCCAATTTGCAAGGTGCCGACCTGCGGGAAGCCCAACTGCAGGACAGCATGATGTGGCTGGCGCGGGTGGAAGGGATCCAGATCGAGGGGGCGGATTTCACCAACGCCCTGATCCGGAAAGATGCCCTTGCCATCCTCTGCGAACGGGCCAGCGGCGTTAACCCCGTCACCGGGCGGGCCACCCGCGACACCCTCGCATGCGACTGATCCCTCACCCCCAGCCCCTCTCCCTCAGGGAGAGGGGGGATTGGCAGCCCAGCAAAGAGTCTCTGGGGTGGGGAATAGCTGTGGCTAGGGACTGGGGGCAGCCGCCTCAGAGCGGGTGGACTGGCGCTGAAACTGGTTGAGAAGAGAGTTCCAGGCCAAGCGGGCCATTGATAGCAGCCAATTGCCCTCCAATTCCTTGAACAAGTCCATGTTGAGCTGGAAGGCGTAATTGGCTTCCGCCACAATGCGCTCGATGGTTGCCTGATCCAGCTCCAGCGCGTCCAACTGAGCGCGATAGCGCTGCTTGAACTTGCCCTCGTGGGGGATCTGCTCGAAGTCGTAAAAGGCGGTGCCTTCCCCCGGCGGCAGGCCCATGGCCCGGCGGGCGATGTTTTTCAGGATCTGGCCACCCGAAAGGTCGCCGATGTAGCGGGTGTAGGCGTGGGCAATCAGCAGAACCGGATCCTTTTCCACCACTTCTCGAATGCGGTCGACATAGACCTGGCAAGCCGGAGAGGGCTTGACCACAGCGCGCCAATTGGGGCCGACAAAATAATTCAAGTCCTTCTCCAGGCTGGCCTTGCGCCACAGCTCCGGGTAGTAAAGCCGGCCCACCAGCGGGTGCTCTCGCAACTGCGTGAACCCCTCTTCCAGAGCGCTGTAGACAAAGTAAAAATTGCCCACATAGCGGCTGTAGGCTTTTTTATCCACCACCCCCTTGAGGAAGCACTTGATGAAGGCCATATTCTCGGCCATGGTGTGGGACTGCTTGGTGCCCTCCCGCAACTGAACAGAGAGGCTGGCAGGCTGGTGTTTTGGTTGCAGACTTTGACTCACAAAATCCTCCTCGCCAAAAACGGCTGCTTGTGTCTAGCTGTTTTCAAAAACATCAATAAATAAAGGTCGCCCTGGCCTGAGAGGCTGCGTAAACCCATTTCAACCCCTTCTCATCTGGATGGATGGGGATCCCCTCTGGTCACCGCGACGCAGACCAGAACCTCCACCAGGCTGAGCGCGCCCTCCAACGACTTGACCTGGCCTCCAGGCCCACCCCACTTTTCCGAGCCCTGTTGACGACCGGCAAGCAGAGTTGGAGCAGCAGGTGACTGCCCAATAGTCAACGATTAGAATAATCTGCCTGAGTGTGAATGGATGTGAACAATCCTTAAGGCAAATTGGGGAACGCTCCTGCAACCGCGGCCCAAAGGGGATCCCAGGCGATCTGGCGACATTCGCCGGACAGGCACTCGAGGGAGCTGGCCATCTCCAGCCCTTGTAACGTTCGTTGACGATCGTTGGCAGGGTTTCTATAATTAGAGGCCTGACTGCAGCGCAACCCCTGCCGAGCAACGCATGACACAATTAGCAGTGCCATCCCCTGCCGCTTCTACCTTGCCTGACCTGGTAGAGATTCAGCGGGAGAGTTTCTTGTGGTTTTTGCGAGAAGGGTTTGAAGAGGAGCTCCTCAGCTTTTCCCCTATCGTCGATTACACGGGCAAGCTGGAACTGCACTTTCTGCCGGAGTACCGCCCTGGGGATCCCTCCAAAGGGTATAAAATCAACAAACCGCGCTACGACCCGGAGGAAGCTAAGCGACGGGATGCTACCTACCAAGCGCAAATCCGGGTGCCCACTCGCCTGATTAACAAAGAGACGGGCGAGATCAAGGACATGGACGTCTTCATCGGCGAGCTGCCTTTGATGACGGATCGGGGTACCTTTATCATCAACGGCGCCGAGCGGGTGATCGTCAACCAGATCGTGCGCAGCCCCGGCGTCTACTACAAGTCGGAACTGGACAAAAACGGTCGCCGCACCTACAGCGCCAGCCTGATTCCCAACCGGGGCGCCTGGCTGAAGTTTGAGACCGACAAAAACGGCCTGGTGTGGGTGCGCATTGACAAAACCCGCAAGCTCTCGGCGGCAGTTCTGCTCAAGGCTTTGGGCCTGAGCGACTCGGAGATCTACGACAGCCTGCGCCACCCCGAATTTTTCCAAAAAACCATGGAAAAAGAGGGGCACTACAGCGAAGAAGAAGCCCTGATGGAGCTGTACCGCAAGCTGCGGCCCGGCGAGCCTCCCACTGTGTCCGGTGGTCAGCAGTTGTTGGAATCCCGCTTCTTCGATCCCAAGCGCTACGACCTGGGCCGAGTAGGGCGCTACAAGCTGAACAAAAAGCTCAATCTCAACGTGGCGGAAAATGTGCGGGTGCTCACCGTCACGGACATCTTGGCCGTCATCGACTACCTGATTAACTTGGAGTACGACATCGGCCATGTGGACGACATCGACCACCTGGGCAACCGCCGCGTGCGCTCGGTGGGCGAGCTCTTGCAAAACCAAGTACGGGTGGGCCTCAACCGCCTGGAGCGGATCATCCGCGAGCGCATGACGGTCTCCGAGTCAGAGAACCTCACCCCAGCCTCGCTGGTCAACCCCAAGCCCTTGGTGGCGGCCATCAAGGAGTTCTTCGGCTCCAGCCAGCTCTCCCAGTTCATGGATCAGACCAACCCGCTGGCGGAGCTGACCCACAAGCGGCGGCTGTCGGCTCTGGGGCCGGGCGGCCTGAGTCGGGAGCGGGCCGGCTTTGCCGTGCGGGATATCCACCCCAGCCACTACGGACGCATCTGCCCCATCGAAACTCCCGAAGGCCCCAACGCCGGGCTGATTGGATCCCTGGCCACCCACGCCCGCGTCAACCAGTACGGCTTTATCGAAAGCCCCTACTACCGCGTTGAGAACGGCGTGGTGCGCAAGGATCTGGGGATGGTCTACCTTACCGCCGACGAAGAGGACGAATATCGCGTGGCGCCGGGGGACGTGCCGGTAGATGCCGAGGGCCGCATCACCGTCGATCTGGTGCCGGTGCGCTACCGCCAGGAATTTACCACCGCTCACCCCAGCGAGGTGCATTACGTGCAGGTGGCTCCGGTGCAGGTCATCTCAGTGGCCACCTCCTTGATCCCCTTTTTGGAGCACGACGACGCCAACCGCGCCCTCATGGGGGCGAATATGCAGCGGCAGGCAGTGCCTCTGCTGAAGCCGGATCGGCCTTACGTGGGCACTGGCCTGGAAGCCCAGGCGGCGCGGGACTCTGGCATGGTGGTGGTGTCGCGCACCAGTGGCGTGGTGACCTATGTTTCTGCCGACGAAATCGTGGTGCGGCCAGACGACGGCGGGGATCCGATTGTTTACCGTTTGCAGAAGTACCAGCGCTCCAACCAAGATACCTGTCTCAACCAGCGCCCTCTTGTCTACGCGGGGGATCGGGTGGTGCCCGGGCAGGTGCTGGCGGACGGTCCGGCTACCGAGGGGGGCGAACTGGCCTTGGGCCAAAACGTGTTAGTGGCCTACATGCCTTGGGAGGGCTACAACTACGAAGATGCCATCCTGATCAGCGAGCGGCTGGTCTACGACGACGTCTTCACCTCGGTACACATCGAGAAGTACGAGATCGAAGCCCGGCAGACCAAGCTAGGGCCGGAAGAGATCACTCGCGAGATTCCCAACGTGGGGGAAGATGCCCTGCGCAACCTGGACGAGAACGGCATTGTGCGCATTGGGGCTTGGGTGGAAGCCGGCGATATTTTGGTGGGCAAGGTCACTCCCAAAGGGGAATCGGATCAACCGCCGGAGGAGCGGCTGTTGCGGGCCATTTTCGGCGAGAAAGCCCGCGACGTGCGGGACAACTCGCTGCGGGTGCCCAACGGCGAGCGCGGGCGGGTGGTGGATGTGCGCATCTTCACCCGCGAGCAGGGGGACGAGCTGCCGCCAGGTGCCAACATGGTGGTGCGGGTTTACATCGCCCTCAAGCGCAAGATCCAGGTGGGGGACAAGATCGCGGGCCGTCACGGCAACAAGGGCATCATCTCCCGCATCTTGCCGATTGAAGACATGCCCTACCTGCCAGATGGCACCCCAGTGGATGTGGTGCTCAACCCCCTAGGGGTGCCCTCCCGCATGAACGTGGGCCAAGTGTATGAGTGCCTACTGGGCTGGGCAGCAGAGCACCTAGGGGTACGCTTTAAGCTAATGCCCTTCGATGAAATGCACGGCTTGGAGGCTTCCCGGCTGACAGTGGAGGCCAAGTTGCGGGAGGCGCGCGAGAAGACTGGCAAGGACTGGATCTTCAACCCTGAAGGCAAGTACTGTGGCAAAGTTCAGGTGTTTGACGGCCGCACGGGTGAGCCTTTCGACCAGCCGGTTACGGTGGGCCGTGCCTACATGCTGAAGCTGGTGCACTTGGTGGACGACAAGATCCACGCCCGCTCTACTGGCCCCTACTCGCTGGTAACCCAGCAGCCCCTGGGGGGCAAGGCGCAGCAGGGTGGCCAGCGCTTTGGCGAGATGGAGGTGTGGGCTCTGGAGGCGTTTGGGGCGGCCTACATTTTGCAGGAGCTGCTCACCGTCAAGTCGGACGATATGGTGGGGCGCAACGAGGCCCTCAACGCCATTGTCAAGGGCAAGCCCATCCCCCGACCCGGCACGCCGGAATCCTTCAAGGTGTTGGTGCGCGAGCTGCAGTCTCTCTGCCTGGATGTGTCTGTCCATAAGGTGGAGGTAGACAGCGATGGCCAGACCCGCGATGTGGAGGTGGATCTGATGGCCGATGTCTCCAACCGCCACACCCCCTCGCGGCCCACTTATGAATCCGTTACATCCGAGGATCTTTCTCCAGGGGCAGGAGGAACCTTTACCTTAGCCAGCCGCAGCCGCGAGGAAGACGAAGACAGGGAGGAGGAGGACGATTTTTGATTGATGCTGGGGACGGCTGGGATCCCATTCGGCTCAGGAGAGGGGGGTGTAGTTCCTCTTCCCTTGCTTTGTAGGTGCTAGGGCAGCAAGTTAGGAGAAATGGCAATGGCCAGAACAGATCAGCGCTTTGACTATGTCAAGATTGGGCTGGCTTCTCCGGAGCGGATTATGGAGTGGGGCCAGCGCACCCTGCCCAACGGCCAAGTGGTGGGAGAAGTCACCAAGCCAGAGACCATCAACTACCGGACCCTCAAGCCGGAGATGGATGGCCTCTTTTGTGAGCGCATCTTTGGGCCAGTTAAGGACTGGGAGTGCCACTGTGGCAAGTACAAGCGCGTGCGGCACCGCGGCATTGTTTGCGAGCGCTGTGGAGTGGAGGTAACCGAGTCGCGGGTGCGCCGTCACCGCATGGGCTACATCAAGTTGGCTGCCCCGGTCACCCACGTTTGGTACCTGAAAGGGATCCCTAGCCACATCGCTACCCTGCTGGACATGCCGCTGCGGGACGTGGAGCAGGTGGTGTACTTTAACGCCTACGTAGTGGTGGATCCGGGCAACGCTCCCAACCTCTCCTACAAGCAGTTGCTGACCGAGGATCAATACCTCGAGATCGAGGATCAGATGTACGAGGAGGGATCCGAGCTGCAACTGCCAGAGAACTGGGCCATGATTGGGGCGGAGGCGATCGAACGCCTGCTCAAGGATATTGACCTGGAAAAAGAGGCGGAGCAGTTGCGGGAGGAGATCGCCAGCGCCCGCGGCCAAAAGCGGGCGCGCCTAATCAAGCGGCTGCGGGTGATCGACAACTTCATCGCCACGGGAGCCCGGCCAGAGTGGATGGTGCTGCGGGTGTTGCCGGTGATCCCGCCGGATCTGCGCCCGATGGTGCAGTTGGATGGAGGCCGCTTTGCCACCAGTGACCTCAACGATCTCTACCGCCGCGTGATTAACCGCAACAACCGCTTGGCGCGGCTGCAGGAGATCATGGCGCCGGAGATCATCGTGCGCAACGAGAAGCGTATGCTGCAGGAGGCGGTGGACGCCCTGATCGACAACGGTCGGCGGGGGCGCATGGTGGTGGGGGCCAACAACCGTCCTCTCAAGTCCCTCTCCGATATCATCGAGGGCAAGCAGGGGCGTTTCCGGCAAAACCTGCTCGGCAAGCGGGTGGACTACTCTGGGCGTTCGGTAATCGTGGTAGGGCCCAACCTGCGCATGCACCAGTGTGGCTTGCCCAAAGAGATGGCCATCGAGCTGTTTCAGCCCTTTGTGATCCACAAGTTGATCAAGCGGGGCATCGTCAACAACATCAAAGCCGCCAAAAAGCTGATCCAGAGCAACGACCCGCAGGTTTGGGACGTGCTGGAGGACGTAATCGACGGCCACCCAGTTTTGCTCAACCGTGCTCCAACGTTGCACCGCCTCGGGATCCAAGCTTTTGAACCAATCCTGGTGGAGGGGAGGGCGATTCAGCTCCACCCCTTGGTCTGCCCGGCCTTCAACGCCGACTTCGATGGCGACCAGATGGCCGTGCACGTGCCCCTGTCGTTGGAAGCCCAGGCAGAAGCGCGCTTGCTGATGTTGGCCACCAACAACATCCTCTCTCCGGCCACCGGCGCTCCAATTATCACCCCCAGCCAAGACATGGTTTTGGGGTGCTACTATCTGACGGCGGACAATCCCCACGCCCCCGACCTTGGCGATCGTTATTTTGCCAGCCTGGAGGACGCCCTCATCGCCTACGACCGCGGCGTCATCGGCCTGCACAGCAAAATCTGGGTGCGCTACAGCGGCCCGATGGAGTTGGGCAAGGAGGAAAAAGAGTCGGAGCCCCAGATTATCGAGGAGCCGGGCGGCACCCGCCTCAAGATCACCAACTACCGCCGCATCCGCGAGGATCAAGACGGCAACGTGATCAGCCAATACATTCGCACCACGGCGGGCCGGATCATCTTCAACAAAACGGTGCAAGATATTTTGTCTGCTTGAAGCTGCCCCTATGGACGTTGCCCTTGTCGATAGGCAGCTAGGATCCCTACCCCCTTGTCCAGAACTGTCAGAGTTATCACTGAGGCATTATGAGCGAAAAAGGACGCTTTTCCGCCGGTTTAATCCGGCAGGCCGCTGACGGCGCCAAAGCCGAGACTCCGCCGCCCCCTGTACCCTTCCGCAACTATCAAATCGGCAAAAAAGAGCTGCGCAACCTGATTGCCTGGTCATTTGCCCGCTACGGCACTGCCCGCACTGCCCAAATGGCGGATGCCCTGAAGGCCATGGGCTTCAAATACGCCACCCAGGCTGCCGTTTCCATCAGCATCGAGGATCTGCGCATTCCGCCCAGCAAGCGGCAGTTGTTGGCCCAGGCGGAAGCGGAGATCGAGGCAGCCACGGAGCGCTACACCCGCGGCGAGATCACAGAGGTGGAGCGCTACCAGAAGGTGATTGACACCTGGAACCAGACCAACGACCAAATCAAGGAGGAGATGCTCAGCAACTTCCGCCAGAACGATCCTCTCAACTCCGTATACATGATGGCCAACTCGGGGGCAAGGGGGAACGTCTCGCAGGTGCGGCAGTTGGTGGGCATGCGCGGCCTGATGGCCAACCCGCAAGGGGAGATCATCGACTTGCCGATTAAAACCAATTTCCGCGAGGGCCTGACCGTTACCGAATACATCATCTCTTCCTATGGGGCCCGCAAAGGTTTGGTGGACACGGCTTTGCGCACTGCCGACTCCGGCTACCTGACCCGCCGCCTGGTGGACGTGTCTCAAGATGTCATCGTGCGGGAATCGGACTGCGGCACCGACCAAGGGATCCTGCTGGAACCCCTGATGGATGGGGACAAGGTGGTGGTGTCGCTGGAGGAGCGCCTGGTGGGCCGGGTGCTGGCTCGTGATGTAGTACACCCGCAAACCCAGGAGATCATTGCCCGTCGCAACCAAGAGGTAGATCACGACTTGGCCAAAGCCATCGTGGAGGCGGGCATCCGGCAGGTGATGGTGCGTTCTCCCCTCACCTGTGAGGCCAACCGCTCGGTGTGCCGCATGTGTTACGGCTGGAGCCTGGCCCACTCCCGTCTGGTGGATCTCGGAGAGGCGGTCGGGATCATCGCCGCCCAATCGATTGGGGAGCCGGGCACCCAGTTGACCATGCGCACCTTCCACACGGGAGGTGTATTTACCGGGGAGGTGGCCCGCCAAATTCGCGCCCCCTTTGCCGGCGTGGTGCGGTTCCCGAAAAACCTGCGCACCCGCCCCTTCCGCACCCGCCACGGCGACGATGCCCTGCAGGTGGAGGTGAACAACCAAATTGTCCTGGAAGGGTCGGAGGGGCGACGGGAAGTCTTCGACCTGACTCAGGGATCCACCCTGCTGGTGCGGGACGGGGCCCAGGTGCAGCGGGATCAGTTGATTGCGGAAGTGGCGTTGGCCAAGGCCGTACGCAAGAGCACCGAGAAAGCTCAGAAGGAGGTGGTGGCTGACTTAGCGGGGGAAATCCGCTTTGCCGATCTGCCCATCGAGGAGAAAACCGACCGCCAGGGCAACACCACCTACACCGCGCAGCGGCAAGGGTTGATCTGGGTGATGTCCGGCCAGGTGTACAACCTGCCGCCAGGGGCCGAGCCGGTGGTGAAAAACGGGGATCGGGTGCAGGCGGGGGATGTGATCGCTGAGACCTCGCTGGTAACCGAGCACGGTGGCATTGTGCGGCTACCGGAGCGCAGCGACAGCAAGAGCGGGCGCGAGGTGGAGATCATCAACGCCGCAGTGGTGTTGCATGAAGCGCGGGTGCGGGTGGAATCCCACCAGGGCCGGGAGCAATTTTTGCTGGATACGGCCAGCGGGCAAACCTTTGTCCTCAAGGCTACGCCAGGTACCAAGGTGGGTAACGACGAGGTGGTGGCGGAGCTGATCGAGAACAATTTCCGCACCCAGACGGGTGGCCTGGTGAAGTTTGCCGGTGTCGAGGTGGCACGGCGGGGCAAGGCGAAGCAGGGCTACGAGGTGATCCGGGGCGGCACCCTGCTGTGGATCCCGGAGGAGACTCACGAGGTGAACAAGGACATCTCCCTCTTAAATGTGGAAGATGGCCAGTACGTAGAAGCCGGCACCGAGGTGGTGAAGGACATCTTCTGCCAAAATGCCGGCGTTGTCGAAGTTATCCAGAAAAATGACATCCTGCGGGAGATCATCATTAAGCCCGGCTCCTTGCATCTAGTGGATGACCCCGCCGACTTGGAAATACCCACCGGCACGCTAATCCAGCCAGGCCAGAAGCTGCTCAGCAGCATCGTCCCTGACCGGTTGGTCTATCTGGAGCAGGTGGAGACTCCTGAAGGGCCAGGTCTGCTACTGCGCCCAGTGCAGGAGTACGAGATTCCCGACCGCCCGTTGGTGCCCAGCCAAGAGTCTACCAGCGAGTCTGGCCGCTCCATTCGCCTGCGGGCGGTGCAGCGCGTTCCCTTCAAGGATGGGGAGCGGGTGAAGTCGGTGGGGCCGGTAGAACTGCTGCGCACACAACTGGTGCTGGAGATCGATACCGACGCCCCGCAACTGAAGGCCGATATTGAGCTGATCCAAGATGAGAGGGATCCCAGTATCCGTCGCCTGCAACTGGTGATCCTGGAAACCCTGCTGCTGCGCCGCGACGTGGAGGCAGATCTCACCCAGGGGAGTACCCACACGCGGCTGTTGGTGAGTGAAGGAGACAGTATCGGCAGGGGAGGTGTTATTGCCCGCACCGAGATTCAGGCCAAAAAAGCCGGGATCGTGCAAGGGATCCGCCAGGGTGCGGAAGTGGTGCGACGGGTTCTGGTGGTTACCGACGACGACCTGCTGACGGTGCCTCTGACGGGCCAAGCCAGCGTCGAGGGGGGAGCGCTGGTGCGGGCCGGCGACGAGCTGGCGCCGGGGATCCCTGCTCCTGAGTCGGGGCAAGTGATGCAGATTGCCGATGGCCAAGTGGTGTTGCGGTTGGCGCGGCCCTATTTGGTATCGGCAGGTGCCATTCTGCAGGTGCGAGATGGGGATCTGGTGCAGCGGGGGGATGCCCTGGCTCTCTTGGTGTTTGAGCGGGCCAAGACGGGAGACATCATCCAGGGTCTGCCGCGGATTGAGGAGCTGTTGGAGGCCCGCAAACCCAAGGAAATGTGTGTTTTGGCCAAGCGGCCCGGCACGGTGCAATTGAGCTGGCGGGGAGAAGAGCCGGATCTGCGGGTCATCGAAGCGGATGGCACGGTTACGGAATACTCGGTGTTGCCGGGGCAAAACCTGATTGTGGTCGATGGCCAGCCGGTACAGGTGGGGGATCCGCTGACCGACGGCCCGGCCAACCCCCACGACCTCTTGGAGATCTACTTCGAGTACCATCGCCAAACCTTGGGCGACGACCAAGCCGCACGGCTGGCCTTGCGGGAGGTGCAGCGCTTCCTGGTCAACGAGGTACAGAACGTCTATCGCTCGCAAGGGGTGGAGATCGCCGACAAGCACATCGAGATTGTGGTGCGCCAGATGACCTCCAAGGTGCGGGTGGACGACAGCGGCGACACCGTCCTGTTGCCGGGCGAGCTGGTGGAGTTGCGGGAAATCCAGCAGACCAACGCCACCATGGCCATCACCGGCGGGGCGCCGGCTAAGTACACGCCCGTTCTGCTGGGGATCACCAAGGCCAGCTTGAACACCGACAGCTTCATCTCGGCGGCCAGCTTCCAGGAGACCACGCGGGTGCTGACGGAGGCGGCCATCGAAGGCAAGTCCGACTGGCTGCGGGGTTTGAAGGAGAACGTGATCATCGGGCGCTTGATCCCGGCGGGCACCGGCTTCAGCACCTACGAGGAAACGGCGCCAGAACCGGAGCCCGAGGAAGAGGAGGAGCCTGTCGTGCTGCCAGAGCTGCCGCCCCGCCTGATCTTGGAGGACGACCAGCTCATTGACGACTCCACCCCTGCCTTCGACGAGCCAGTGGAGGATGAGGGAGAAGAAGAGTGAGGCGTTGACGGATCCCCAGTCCTGGGCGGCCCTACAGGCTGAGATCGTTGCTTGCTGCCGCTGCCCCCGCCTGGTGGCTTGGCGAGAAGGGGTTGCCCAGCGAAAGGTGGCCCGTTTTCGGGAGCAGACCTACTGGGGCCGAGCGGTGCCGGGGTTTGGGGATCCGCAGGCGCGGCTGTGGGTGATCGGCTTGGCGCCAGCCGCCCATGGGGGCAACCGTACAGGCCGGGTGTTTACCGGGGATCCCAGCGGGGATTGGCTATTTCGCGCTCTGTACCGGGCCGGGTTTGCCAATCAACCCATCTCCCTGCACCGGGAGGATGGACTGCAATTGTGGGATTGCTACATCTCAGCCGTGGTGCGCTGCGCGCCGCCAGACAACCGCCCCAGCGCCCCAGAAGCCAAAGCCTGCTTGAGCTACTTAAAGCGCGAGTTGGAGTTGCTGGCCCAGGTACGGGTGATCTTAGCGTTAGGCCATTTTGCCTTTCGCTACACCTTGGCGCTCTTGCCGCCTCTCAGGCCCCGCCCCCGCTTTGGCCACAACTGCGTTGTTCCTTTGGGAGAGGGTCGCTATTTGCTGACGTCTTACCACCCCAGCCGGCGCAACACGGCCACCCAGCGGCTGACAGAGGCGATGCTGGACGCCGTCTTTGAGCGGGCGCTGCAGTTGTTGTCTCCATCTCCGCCATCCACCCCCCTGATCGAGTTTTGAGCTGAAGATTCTGCAGTGGCCGGACGTTTGGCCAAAGGCTGTGTAGTCGTTGCTGCCCCTCATCCCCAACCCCTCTGCCCCAAGGGGAGAGGGAAGCTGGAGTTCAACGGAGGGGCTGTTCCATAGCCACTTGCAATGGCAGCGACTACCTTGCTGAGCCGCCGGGCCCGGCAGGGATCAAGCCGGCTGCCAGGTTTCCAGGCGGTAGGCGCTATCCCAAAACAGCCATTCCAGTCGGGAGGCGGCTACAAAAGCGGCGGTCATCTTTTCCCGCATCGCCGCTGTGGTCTGCGCAGCCAAGGAGTCGGTGATGGCAAGCGCCTGTTGCACCACCTGGGCAAATTCTTCCCCCGCGTAGGTGTCGATCCATTGTTGGTAAGGATTGTTGGGCTTGGCGGTGCGGTAAATGGCGGATCCCACCTCACGGTAAATCCAGAAGCAGGGCAGCACGGCGGCCATGGCCACCTCGTAGGGATCCAAGGCAGCCGAGGCCAATAGAAAACGGGTGTAGGCGAAGCAGGCAGGAGCGTAGGTTGTCTCCGGCTGGATGTCGTAGAGGCGAAAGTAACTCTCGTGCAGGCTGCGTTCGGCAACAATGGCCCCCAGGGCAAAGTTCAAGAAACTCACCACCCGCTCAGCCCCTTCAGAACGAGCCCCGATCAAGGCGAGGGCGCGGGCAAAATCGGTGAGATAAAGAGCATCTTGCTGCAGGTAGAACTGGAAGCGCTGCCGCGAGAGGCTGCCTGCCGCCAGCTCTTGGTTAAAGGGGTGATCCAAGATCTGTTGGTAGATGGGCTCGATTGTCTGCCAGAGGTGGGTGGTAAAGGATTGGGACATGGTGGCTCTCTCGCAGCGTTGTCTATTTTCCTACCGCTTTTCAGAGGGTCGGCCTAGCTGGAGCTAGGCTTCGGGCATGAGGGGGCGGAAGCCATGCTTGCGAGACAGTTGCCCGATTAAATCCAGTTTTTCTAGGGTAATCAAGTTGCGGCCCCAACTGAAATTGGTGTGTAGGCCCTCGAACTCCAGGAGCATCGCCTCGGCAAAGCAGGCAAAGAGCTGGCGGGCCGGGTTGGCCACATTCAAAAACTGCATAATATTCCACTCGATATCGAGAGAGTGTTCCACCATGCCGCCGTCGATCACGTACAGCCCCTTGCGCTGCAACTTGGAGGCGATGTTTTTCGGGTAGCCACCGTCGATGATCACGCAGGGATCCGGCAACACCTGAGGATCGAGGGCCACCCCTTGGCTCATGCTGGCCACCCAGACGATGAAATCGGCGCGGGGCAAGGCCTCTTCCAAGGAAGAGATTTCCCCTTTTTTAAGTTTGGCCTGCAGCTCTTCTAGGCGTCGCCGCTCGCGGGCTATCAACAGCAATTTGGCCGGGGAAGTGTGGGCTACCAACCACTGGCAGATGGCACTACCGATATCGCCGGTGGCCCCCACCACGGCAACTGTGGCGGCTGCCAAATCCATGGCGTAGCGCTGGGCCGCCGCCTGCAATTGCTGACAGATAATATAGGCTGTGTGGGTGTTGCCGGTGGTAAAACGCCGAATTTCCAGGTCGATGTTGCGCACCCGCCGGAGGGTGTCAAGGCGAAAATTCTCGAAAATAATGCTGCTAAATCCTCCCAGGGTGGTGATGTTCAAGCCGCGCCGCTGCGCCAAGGCCATCGCATTCAAAATCTTGCGACAGGCCGCTTTTACCCGTCCCCCCGCCAACATTTCCGGCAGGAAACAGGATTCGACGTACTGGCCATAGATTTTTTGGCCCGTGATGCTGGTCACCACGATCTCGTCCACCACCTGAGGCGGAGCCATGCACCAAAATTCCAGGTCGCTCTCCGCATATTCGGAATACCCCAGCTTATCTGCTACCCGTTTTGCGTGGGCCAGGCTGGTCAGGTGCCCGATCAGGCCGAACATAGATGCTCACTCACTTCAATACTTATGAGCTCCATCCGGATCCCATCAAAACATGTCCGCACCCAGGAAGGGTAGGGAACGTTCCAGCCAGGCCGGAAAACCAATCGGCAGGCAGAGTTGAGCTGGGTCAGGCAGCCCGCAGACCCTGGGCCGAGAGGCGCATCACCTCGCGAGTGTTGAAACCGATGTTGGCCAGGGCCTCGCCGTAGGCGATCATGAAATCTTCTACAATGGCCTCGCGATCCATGTAAATGGCTTCCACATCCGCCTCTACCTGCTGCAGCATCTGCCAGACTAGAGGCAGATTTTGGGCGTTGGCCGCTTCGATCTGGGCTTTGACCTCGGCAAAGTGTTCGCCCAGCCAGCGCTCCCCAAAATTGAGGTGTAGATACTCGTCCTTAACTACCCCCTCGGTAATCTTGCGGGCAAAGTCATCGGCGACCGGGATGTAGATGTTGTAGGCAGCGATGGCAAAGCACTCGATGATCAAAGACTGAATGACAAAACAGGAGACCAGGTTCCTTGCCGCTGCGGCACTTTGGAAATTGTCCCGCAAAGGCGCGAAAAAGGCGCGGGCAAACTCCACATCGGGTTCCACCTGCAGGTTTTTGCCGCAGGCCTGGAAGCCCTTCATGTGGCGCAATTCCATCTTGGCCAGCTTGCGCAGCTCCTCTGCAGCTTCCGGCAGCATTTCGGCCAGCCTGAGGTAGTTGTCGTGGGCTTCTTGTTCCCCTTCGATAACAATACCGTTGATGCGGGAGTAGGCCTGCCGATACCCTGGGCTGCTGTAGTCTAGGGCAGTACCGCCCCCATCAGCGGGGGAGGGAGGGGTGTTGGGCAGGACGTTCGCTGGGGCCATACTCGTGCATCTCCTTTTGTCGTTGTAGATTGTTGTGAACCGCTTCGCCGGCCCTTCAACAATCCTGGCGCTTGCCACTCAATTGTTCCTCTACTCAGAATAGCCTTAGGTGGCGCGGAATTCATCGGATCCCTTTTGCCCAGGCAGGCAAGCCTGTTAGGGTGAGTGCTCAGGTGCCGTTGAGGAGCCTGGGGTATGTCTGCTCTTGGCGAGGGCCTGAATCAATTGCGCCAGTTGCTGGTGGATCTGGAGGAACAATCTCTCGATCAGCCAATTGGCAGCGCCGAGGAGGTGTTGCAGGTTATCGAGTTGGCAACGGCTTTTGAGCTGTTTGAGGCGGAAAGCAGCGGTTTGCTGCTCCAGATTGTGGCCAATCTCTGGGATCGGGTACGCCAGCACGCGCTGTCGGCGCAGGAGATCGAGGCGGTGGCGGAGAAGCTGCGGGCGGTGGGCTATACCGATGCCGAGATCCAGGAGATTTTGGATCTGGAGCCTTAGGACAACTAGCTGCAGGCTAGGCGGAAACCATGCCCAACTCGGCGGGGGCGACATCTGCTTCTAGGTGAGTGGCTGTGTCATAACAGGCTCCCCGCAGGTTGGCCAGCTTAAGTTTACAGCCCCTGAGGTTGGCCCCTTTTAGGTTGGCGCCGCTGAGGTTGGCCCCCGCCAGGTCGGCCTGGCTGAGATCGGCACCCCTCAGGTCGGCTGCGCTCAGGTTGGCGCCGCGCAGGTTGGCCCCTTGCAATCGGGATCCCGGCAACTTAGCTTTTTCCAGGTTAGCCAGGCGCAGGTTGGATCCCTGAAGGTCGGCTTGGCTGAGGTCGGCGCCGCCCAGGTAGGCCCGCTCCAGGTTGGCAGCGCCCAATTTGGCCTGCTGGAGGATTGCCCCGCCCAGGTCGATCCCAGCCAAGTCGGCACCAGCCAGGTCGGCTTCGGCCAATTGGCTGTTGCTGAAGTCCCGCTCACCGCTGCCATAACGCTGCAACAGTTCCGCTGCGGTTTCGACCATTGCTTTTCCCCATGCCAGACAAGTCGGATCCTACCGAGGAACAGGGTTGCCGCCAAGGGCGCAAATCCTCCAGGCAGCGCCTATCGGCCATGCCTTGCTCCTGTCTCTAGATCCGAATATCTGCCAAGGCCACTGGCCCTCTGGCCTACAAGAGCGCGCTAGGATGGGCGCAACGCCCTTTTCTCTGGATCCCATCTGTTCTGTTATGAGCTTGCCCCGCGTGCCCCGCTCCCGGCCCCGCCCAAAGTTGCGCTCGATCCCTCGCCGCAAAACCGAATCTGCTCTCTATGCCGAGATGCAGCAGCTCACTGTGGAAAAGCAGCGGCTCAACCAGGAATTGGAGTTCATTCAGGAACGGCAAGGGCAGATTCAAGCAAGGCTCTGGGAAATCGAACAAGCGCTACAGCGTTTTCAGCAGGAGGCAGAGCGCTTTCGGGATCCCGCCGCTGCTCCAGAACTGGCCACGGGCCGCTTCTCCTCCTCCCGTTTCCCGCCGATGACCTTTGAGTACTGAGCCAGGTTCCCTACGGGGTGGGGAAGCCAAAGCCATTGCCGAAGGCCGATGGATCCAAAAACTGGGTTTAAATCCCCGTCCTGTCCTTTGGGACGGCCTTGTGGTAGCTTTTGTATGGCGGCATGGGTAGTCAGCCGCTTCAAAAACCCAGTAGTCTAACCCCTAAGACATCAGCTAGGGTTTTGTCTGGGCCTGGAAGCGGTACCTTTGGGCAGAAGAGAACCGAGCAGTGAGACCAAAGTCCCAGGGCAGACCCGTTGGCTTTTGCTACCGGGATCCAACCGCCCAGGCTGACTCATGGCCCATTCTGATGTTGATTTCAACTCCCATCCGGCATCGCTGAGTCCATAACTGCAACTGAGCACACAAGGAGCTGAGCCTCGACCATGGTTACTGCCACCGCTACTGCGACCAACGTTGGCTACATCACTCAGGTCATTGGGCCTGTAATCGACGCCGAGTTTCCCAGCGGCAAGCTGCCTGAAATCTACAACGCTCTCAAGGTGGAAGCGACGACCGAAAGCGGCCTGAAGGTCAAAGTCACCTTTGAGGTGCAGCAGCTTTTGGGAGATAACCGCGTGCGGGCTGTGGCCATGTCTTCTACCGATGGCTTGGTGCGGGGCATGCCAGTGGTGGATACAGGTGCCCCGATTACCGTGCCGGTGGGCGAGGCTACCCTGGGTCGCATTTTCAACGTGCTGGGGGAGCCGGTGGATCAAGGTGAGCCGGTGCAAGCCAAGGAGTTTGCTCCTATCCACCGCAGCGCGCCGCCCTTTGTGGAGCTGACCGTCAAACCGGAGCCCTTTGAAACCGGCATCAAGGTGATCGACCTGCTGGCCCCCTTCAAGAGAGGTGGCAAGGTGGGCCTGTTTGGCGGCGCTGGCGTTGGCAAAACAGTGCTCATCCAGGAGCTGATCCACAACATCGCCGAGGAGCACTCCGGCCTATCGGTGTTTGCAGGCGTGGGAGAGCGCACCCGCGAGGGGAACGACCTCTACAACGAGATGAAAGAATCGGGGGTGCTGGACAAGGTGGCGCTGGTGTACGGCCAGATGAACGAGCCGCCGGGCGCCCGTATGCGGGTGGGCCTGACTGCCCTGACGATGGCGGAGTACTTCCGCGACGTCAACAAGCAGGATGTGCTGCTGTTTATCGACAACATCTTTCGCTTTGTGCAGGCCGGGTCGGAAGTGTCGGCGCTGTTGGGCCGCATGCCCTCAGCGGTAGGCTACCAGCCCACCTTGGCTACGGAAATGGGCAACCTGCAAGAGCGCATCACCTCTACCAAGCAGGGATCCATCACTTCGGTGCAGGCGGTGTATGTGCCTGCTGACGACTTGACGGATCCGGCACCGGCGACGACGTTTGCCCACCTGGATTCGACAGTGGTGCTGTCGCGCAGCTTGGCCGCCAAGGGCATCTACCCGGCGGTGGATCCTCTGGATTCTTCCTCCACCATCTTGCAGGCAGACATTGTGGGTGAGGAGCACTACAACACCGCCCAGGCGGTGAAGCAAACGCTGCAGCGCTACAAAGAGCTGCAGGATATCATCGCTATTCTGGGGTTGGACGAGCTGTCGGAAGAGGACAAGCTGGTGGTGGCCCGTGCCCGCCGTATCGAGCGCTTCCTGTCGCAGCCCTTCTTTGTGGCGGAGGTCTTCACCGGCTCGCCCGGCAAGTACGTGAAGTTGGAGGACACCATCAAGGGCTTCCAGCGCATTTTGTCGGGGGAACTGGACGATCTGCCGGAGCAGGCTTTTTACCTGGTGGGCACTATCGAAGAGGCCATTGAGAAGGCGGAGAAGCTCAAGTCTAAGTAATGCCCTCACCCCCAGCCCCGCTCCCGGCGGGAGAGGGGAGTTGATGACTGCTAGGGATCCTCGGCCACGGGCCCGAAGCGGTAGCCTTTGCCATAGACGGCGTGGATCAACTCGGGGGAGCCGGGCAAGCGCAGGCGACGCCGCAACAGGCGTACCTGGGCGGCCAGGACGTTGCTGCTGGGGGGATCCTCGCCGGCCCACACCCGCTCGTAGATCTGCTCGTGGGTGAGCAACTGGCCAGGGTGGGTCATGAAGTACTCCAGCAGGTGGAATTCCTTTTGGGAGAGGTGGATCATCCGCCCCTGGCGGTAGGCCACTTGGTTCTCCCGATCCAGCTCCAGATCCCCAATTTGCAGGCGAGGGATCCCTTCGCCGGGGCTGGCGGCCCGCCGCAAGAGGGCCCGCACCCGCGCCAGCAGCTCCCGCAGCTCGAAGGGCTTGACCAGGTAGTCGTCGGCGCCGGCGTCCAGCCCTTCCACCCGGTCGTCGAGGGTATCTTTGGCGGTTAGGAAGAGAATGGGGGTGGCGCGGGACGCAGTCCTTTCCACTTGGCGCACCTGTTGGCAGAGGGAGAGGCCGGACAGGCCCGGCAACATCCAGTCCAGTACCAGTAGGTCGTAGGGTGGAGCTGGGGGCTTCTGCAGCAGCTCCCAGGCACTGTTTCCCTCGTAGGCCACGTCCACGCTGTGGCCCTCTCGCCGCAGGTGCTGGGCCAGGGAATCGGCCAACTCCACTTCGTCGTCCACCAACAAGATGCGCGCCATGCTCTAGGAGTCTGTCTCGTCGTCGGTTGCAGAAGAAAGCTCGACTGCCGAGGAGCAATCCAAGCCGGGCAGCGGCTCCAGTTGCAAAGAGAGATCATAAAGGCGGCGCCGCGTCCAGAGGGGGGATCCCTGGAAGCGCTGGGCCAGTTGCCGGCTGGCGGCGGAGCGGGAGAGGCCCTCGGCCAGCAGGCGGGCCAGCTCCTGGCGAACTTCCGCTTCGGAAGGGGAGGTTTCTGCATCTTTTTCAGGGGAAGGCCGCCCCTCTAGAACAAGGGTGAACTCTCCCCGCGGTGGCTGGGCGGCGCAGTGCTCCAGAGCGGCGGCCAGGGATCCCCGCCAGAAGGACTCGTGCAGCTTAGTCAGCTCACGGGCCAGCACGATCTGCCGCTCCGGGCCGCAGTGAGCCAGGAGATCTTGCAGAGTTTGCTGCAGGCGGTGGGGGGCTTCGTAGAGGACGATGGTGCGCTCTTCTTGGGCCAGTTGTTGCAGACGGGCCTGCCGCTGGCTGGTCTTGAGCGGCAAAAAACCCTCGAAGACAAACCGCCCTGTGGCCAGCCCAGAAGCAGCCAAGGCGGCCACTGCCGCTACCGGGCCAGGCACCGGGATCACGGGGATCCCGGCTTGGATGCAGGCGCGCACCAGTTCTTCACCCGGATCGGAGATGGCGGGTGTGCCGGCATCGCTGATTAGAGCCACCGACTGCCCTGCTGCCAGATACTTCAGGATTTGCGGGATCCGCTGTGCTGTGTTGTGCTCGTGATAGCTGATGAGGCGGGCGGAGATCTGAAAGTGTTTAAGAAGCTGGCCGGAGTGGCGGGTGTCTTCTGCTGCCACCCAGTCCACCTCCCGCAAAACCCGCAGCGCCCGCAGGGTAATGTCTTCGCGGTTGCCGATGGGGGTCGCCACCAAGTAGAGACCGGCGGTGGGGCGCTCCATCTCGATAAGGCCAGAGCTAAGCGGGTACCGCTTTCCAGGTTAACCGCTCTGGCCGGGATCCCTGTGGCAGGATCGGGGAAGATTGGCGGGAGAAAGCGGGTGCGCCTGACCACGCGAGCTACCTATAGCATCCGGGCTTTGCTGGATCTGGCGATGCTCGGCGCGGGGCAGATGGCCTCGGTGCGGGCCATTGCTGAGCGACAGCGGATCCCGGCCCCCTATCTGGAAAAGCTGTTGATCGAGCTGCGCCAGGCCGGTTTGGTCTGTTCGCAGCGGGGGGCGCAGGGGGGCTACCGGCTGGCACGAGCACCGCGGCGGATCCCGATCAGCGCCATTTTGGCAGCGGTGGGAGAATCTCTGGATCCTCTCCCAGGCAGCTCTGAGAGGGCAGAGGCTCAGCAGGAAGGCTCTGCGGATGGGCTGGACTGGGTAACGGAGGCCCTCTGGCGGCGGATTGCCCAGCGGGTGGAGCAGGTGTTGGAGGAAACAACTCTGGAAGATCTCTACTTCGACGCCCGCAGTTGGCAGGCAGCCCAAAGTCAGGAGGGGGGGTTTGTGGTCTGATCGCGCCTGCGGGAGGGAGACCTTGCTGTTTTTCCCGAGTCAGCCGGCCGCTCCCCTGGTGCTGGCGGCAGCTTTGGGTCTGGATTACTGGTTGGCAGATCCCTGGGGGTGGCCCCATCCGGTGCGGGTAATGGGGGCGGTCATCGCCTGGGGACAAGGCTGTATCCTCAAGCACTGTTCGACCCCACAGGCACAACGGTGGGGCGGAGCAATGCTGACACTGGCGCTGCTGGCGGGATCCTACGCAGCAGGTTGGGGGCTGATCGCCGTTGCCCAGGCTCTCCATCCCTGGGCAGGGATCCTGATGCACGCCATCCTAATGGCCAGTTGCCTGGGGGGGCGCAGCCTGCGCTTTGCCGCCTTGGAGGTGTTGGATCCCTTGGAAAGGGGGGATCTGCCGCAGGCCCGCCAACGGCTGAGCCGCTACGTGGGCCGGGATACAGAGCACCTGACGGAGGCGGAGATTTTGCGGGCGGTGATCGAGACGGTGGCGGAAAATACCCCGGACGGGGCGACGGCCCCTTTGTTCTATGCCTTTTTGGGAGGGGCGCCCTTGGCTTTGGCCTACAAGGCCAGCAGCACCCTCGACTCGATGGTGGGCTATCGCCACGCCCCCTTCACCTACTTGGGCACGGTGCCGGCCCGCTGTGAGGATGTGCTGACCTGGCTGCCCTGCCGGCTGACGGTGCTGACCCTGGCCCTGCTCAGCGGGGATCCCTGGGGGTTTTGGCAGCGGTGTCGCCGCGACGGGCGGGCGGATCCCAGCCCCAATTCGGGGTGGAGCGAGGCGGCCTTTGCCTGGCGGCTGCAGATCCAGTTGGGAGGCACCAATTGCTATCGCGGGATCCCGAAGGAGAAGCCCAAGGTGGGGATCCCAGCCCGTCCCTTGAGCCCCCAGGTGGTGCGGGAAAGTCTGGGGCTGCTGCGGCAGGTTCTGGGGGTGTGGGGAAGTTGGATGGTGGGCGTAGCTCTAGTTCTCAGCTTGGGAGAGGGGCTGGGGGCCACTTCGGTATCGATTATTTGGTGGTATTGAGAAAGTCGCCGAGATTGAGGATGGTGTTTTGCTCGCTGACGATGGTTTGGATATCGTCAGGCAAGTTGCGGACGTACTCGAGCTCAAGGGCCTAGGGCGTCGCAGGCGCATGGGAAAGGGCTCCGGGATCCAAGACTTTTGATCTTTCTTAACGGGTGCTAGCTCAGCACCCAGCGCTGGAGAGCAATGCCAAGGAGCAGACCGAGGCCGCCAAAACGCAGCACCTGCCAAAAGGTGGTGGGAACGGGGTTAAACACTTCCAACAGGTAGGCTTGCAGGCGTTGTTCCAATTGGCTAACTTCCGCCTGAATTTCAGCCCAGTGTTCGGGGGAAAGCTGGGACAGGCGCTCCAGCTCGCGTAGATCGGCCAGCCGCGCTTGCAAGCTCTCGAGCTTGGCTTGCAGAGCCTCAAGCAAATCCGGGGAATCGGGAGGGGCGGTCACAGCTGTGCCTCGGCTGGGGGGGCAGGGGAACGGGGTCGGGAAAATCCGGTCTGAATTTCGTTGAAGGGCTTAGCTTTGATCACCCCTGGGGGGACAGGATCCAACTGGAAGAGGGCGCGAATGGCGTTTTCCACTTCGGTGATGGGGCGGTTGCCAATGGATTGGTAGACGAGGTTGCCCTGGGAGTCAAAAAGGAGGGTCTGGGGAACTCGGCCGCTGTAGTACTGGCCGCGCTCGTCCCCAGGCAGGAGGGAATCAACAGAATAGGGAATGAAATAGACTGCCCGGCCATAGCGAACTTGCAGGTTGGCCAGGGTGGCTGCGTATTTTTTGCAGTCGCTGCTGTCGTCAATGTAGTAAACGAGGAGGGCCGGGATCCCTTGTTCTTTCGCCTGCTTGAGGGAGACGCGCGGCGGAACCATGCCGCCGTTGGAGCCGTAGAGGGCAAAGATGTTGCCGTCGTAGCGGTCGTCGTTGAGGAGGGCATAGGCAGGCAGAGACAACCAGCCTATGAACACGACGCACAAAGCCACCAGGAGAAGACGCAGCCACAGCATGATTTGGAGAGGACTGTTGGGCAAAGAGGGGGCTCCCTCATTGTGCCATTTTGCTCTGGCGCCGTGCTCCCCCTTCCAGTTTGCGGTGGGATCCCTTCATGAACGTTGGATAGTGGTCTCGATCCGCCGTTGTTTTTTCACTGAATCTGCCCTCACCAGCCAGATGTAGTCCTTGGGAAAACGGCTGAGGCACTGCTTGACAGCCTGAAAGTCAGCAGCCGATTCTTTTGGCTTAATCGGCGGGAAGCCCCGCGGAGAACAAGTGAATTTAACGTAAGGCGCGGGATTCCCCACCCGGGTGGGGAGGGATAGCGCCTCCTGACTGATTCTGGATATATCGCTTCACAATTTCTAGAGGTGCACCGCCCCATGAGACAATGCACTTAGAATCATGCCAAAGCTTAGCCTTTCCCCAGTACACTTGATTGAGCTGTTCCGCAAACTGTTGCCTTAGTATGCGACTTGATGCTGACTTGAGAAAAGAAACGAGGTTAGATAGGTTGTTATCAGGCTGCAGGTCGATGAGCAGGTGAACATGGTCTGGCTCACCATCAAACCCAATTAGCACACTCCGGTTAGCGGCCAAAAC